>DATGFU010000435.1:0-14198 GCA_035308865.1 Allostellaceae bacterium
CGCGAAGTTCATGGGCCTGCCGGTGAGTGAGTTAGCAGCGGGAATCGTCGCCGAAGCGGCCGAGTCCGGGGAACGGATCGACCGCCTCATCGCCGCCCGCCTGACCGACCTGTCGCGATCGCGCGTCAAGGCGCTGATCGAGGCGGGCCGCGTCGCGGTCGACGGCGCGACCATAAAGAACCCGTCGCTCAGGGTCAAACCGGGCCAGGCGATAGCGGTCGACGTGCCGCCGCCCAAAGATGACACACCGGCCGCCCAAACTTTGCCGCTCGACATTCGTTATGAAGATCAGCATCTGGTTGTGCTCGACAAGCCCGCCGGCATGGTGGTCCATCCGGCCCCAGGACACCAGGAATCGACGATGGTCAATGCGTTGCTCGCGCATTGCGGGGAGAGTCTTGCCGGGATCGGCGGTGTCCGGCGCCCCGGGATCGTCCACCGGCTGGACAAGGATACGAGCGGGCTGATGGTCGTCGCGAAAACCGATCTGGCGCACGCATCGCTGTCCGCGGCCTTTGCCGGCCGGACCATCGAGCGGGCCTATCGCGCCGTGGTCTGGGGATCGCCCAGCCCACGCGAAGGCGTGATCGACCGGCCGATCGGCCGCAGCCCCACCAATCGCAAGAAGATGGCGGTCGTAGCCTCAGGCAAGGCCGCCGTGACCCGCTACCGTGTGCTGCGGGCCGCCGGACCGCTGGCCTCGGTCGTTGAATGCCGGCTCCAGACCGGGCGGACACACCAGATTCGTGTGCACATGACGGCGCTCGGGCATCCGCTGGTCGGCGATCCGGTCTATGGCAGGACGCCGACGGCCGCGCGCCAAACGGCCGCCGCGGCATTCGACCGGCAGGCGCTGCATGCCTGGCTTCTCGGCTTCGATCATCCCGCAAGTGGCGAGCATCTCCGCTTCGAAAGCGACCTGCCCGCGGATCTTGCAGGGCTGATCCGCAGTTTGGAATGAATATAAATCTGACCCGAAACGTATTTGGGATTATGATGAACCGATCTCAGGCAGGCATTCCGCATCTCGGGAACGCCGGGCATCGCCCGGTGGTTCAAGCGGTCGTCCGCCTCTTGGGGAGTGAGCCATGGCACTAGTTGCAAGCCTACCGAGCGTCAGCTCGGAGGGGAATCTCGCCCGGTATCTTCAGGAGATCCGGCGGTTCCCGATGCTCGAGCCGGAAACGGAGTTCATGCTGGCGAAGCGCTGGCAGGAGCACCAGGACCCGGAAGCGGCACAGACGCTCGTCACCAGCCATCTCCGACTCGTGGCCAAGATCGCGATGGGTTATCGCGGCTACGGCCTGCCCCTGTCCGAGCTGATCTCGGAAGGCAATGTCGGCATGATGCAGGCGGTCAAGCGGTTCGACCCCGACCGCGGCTTCCGGCTCGCCACTTACGCCATGTGGTGGATCCGCGCGGCGATCCAGGAATACATCCTGCACTCCTGGTCGCTGGTGAAGATGGGCACGACGGCGGCGCAGAAGAAGCTGTTCTTCAACCTCCGCAAGATCAAGGGGCAGCTGCAGGCGATCGACGAAGGCGACCTGCCGCCGGACGTGGTTCACAAGATCGCGACCCAGCTCGACGTGCCCGAGTCCGACGTGGTCAGCATGAACCGGCGGCTCAGCAGCCCGGACCATTCGTTGAACGCGCCGCTGCGTATTGACGGCGAGGGCGAATGGCAGGACTGGCTGGTCGATCCGGAAGAAAGCCAGGAGGCCAAGCTCGGCGATCGCGAGGAGCTCAGCCTCCGGCGCGACCTGCTGGTCAAGGCGATGGGCTCGCTCAACGAGCGCGAGCGCTTCATCCTCACACAACGGCGCCTGCGCGACGAGCCGGTGACGCTCGAGGATCTCTCGCACAAGTACAACATCTCGCGCGAGCGGGTGCGGCAGATCGAGGTTCGCGCCTTCGAGAAGCTGCAGAAATCGATCAAGGCCGCCGCCGCGAGCCGGCGGCTGCTGCCCGCCGTCGCCTGAGCGGTCACGCGGCGGAATGCGCTTCGCTTTTCCGCCCTACGGCACTGGAACGTAGGGCGGAAAAGCGAAGCACATTCCGCCGCCCGCCTAATCCGCGAAAGGATCCCTCACCAGGATCGTATCGTCCCGCTCCGGGCTGGTCGAAAGCAGCGTCAGCGGCGCCTCGATCAGCTCCTCGATCCGGCGGATGTATTTGATCGCCGTGGCGGGCAGATCGGCCCATGAGCGGGCGCCGCGTGTGCTCTCCTGCCAGCCTTCGAAGCTTTCGTAGATCGGCTCTATCGGCTGGTCGGCGAGGATGCCGGGCGGCAGCCGGTCCCAGGTTTCGCCGCGATAGCGATAGCCGACGCAGACCTTGAGCTCGGCGAAGCCGTCCAGCACGTCGAGCTTGGTCAGCGCGATGCCGTCGATGCCGCCGACCTTGATCGCCTGCCGCACCAGCACGGCATCGAACCAGCCGCAGCGCCGCTTGCGGCCGGTCACCGTGCCGAATTCCTGGCCGCGCTCGCCGATCCGCTCGCCGGCCTCGTCCATGAGCTCGGTCGGGAACGGCCCGGCGCCCACGCGCGTCGCATAGGCCTTGGCAATGCCCAGCACGAACCCGGCCACCCGCGGGCCGACCCCGGCACCGGCCGCGATCTGTCCGGCCAGCGTGTTCGACGAAGTGACGTAGGGATAAGTCCCGTGGTCGACGTCGAGCATCACCGCCTGGGCGCCCTCGAAGAGGATCCGCCTCCCCGCCCGCTTGGCCTCGTCGAGGATGCGCCAGACGCAATCGGCATAAGGCAGGATCCCGGGCGCCACCTCGAGCAACGAGGCCAGGAGCGCGTGGCGGTCGACCGCGGGCTGCCCCAGCCCGCGCAGCAGCGGGTTGTGGTGCGCCAGCAACTGGTCGAGCTTCTCGCCAAGGCTGTCCGGCTCCGCGAGGTCGCATACCCTGATGGCGCGCCGCCCGACCTTGTCCTCATAGGCCGGGCCGATGCCGCGGCCGGTGGTGCCGATCTTCTTCTCGCCGCGCGCCGCCTCCCGCACCCGGTCCAGCTCGCCGTGGAGCGGCAGGATCAGCGTCGCATTCTCGGCGAGCTTCAGCGTGTCGGGGGTGACGTCGACGCCCTGGGCGCGGATGGAGTCGATCTCCTTGATCAAATGCCATGGGTCGACGACCACCCCGTTGCCGATGATCGACAGCTTGCCCGGCCGCACCACGCCCGATGGCAGCAGGCTCAATTTGTAGGTCTGGTTGGCGATGACCAGCGTGTGGCCGGCATTATGGCCGCCCTGGAAGCGGACCACGATCTCGGCGCGGCTCGACAGCCAATCGACGATCTTGCCCTTGCCCTCGTCGCCCCATTGGGCGCCGATGACGGCGACATTGGCCATAGCTGCTGATCTCCCTCGACCTAGTGTGCTGGATTTGAAGTTCGCAACATCTCTCGGTCGGGCCCGGTTGCGAACTTCAAATCCGAAAAGCACACTAGATTCATAAAGTTGCTAGTGTGGCTGGAGATTCCGAAATTCGCTCGGAGCCCGCCACGAAAATGGGCGAATTTCGGAATCGCTACACTAAACCGGAAGGGCGCGCGGCGCGCCGCCGGTCCAGACATGCGAACAACCGAGCCGGGCCGCCGCCTCGGCGGGATCGCCCGGCTCCAGCGCCGCCACGGTGACCCACCCATCCCGCCGCAGCGCCGCGGCGTCGCCCGGTGCGGTGTCCAGCGGCAGGAAGATGCGCCGGGCCGGCGGCGCCGGCGGCACGCCGCGCAGCACGGTGTCGGTGTAGAGCGTGAACCCGGTTGCCGATTCCGTGACCGCCCCGTTTCCTGCACGATACCGGCCGCCGCGGCCGAGCTCGCCGCGGATGCCCCGCGCAAAGACCGTGAAGGTCACGCCCGTATGGTACTCGAAGCCGCGATTCTCGACCGGATCGACGGTGAGGCTGACCGTCGGCCCGAGACGGCGGAGAAGCACCACGATCTCGGCCAGCCGGTCGCGCTCGGCCCGCGCATCTTCCGGCAGGGCGATGTCGGCGAGCGCGGCCAGCGCGCGATCGGCCGTGCCGGCGGCGCCCATGAGCCGCGCGAGGAGCATGGCAGCGTCGCCGCCCACCGCTGCCAGGGCCGCCGCATCCTTGTGGTCGAGCGCGGTCCGCAACCGACGCGCCGCCTCCTCGCCGACGCCGAGCGCGGCCAGGATGGCGGGCACCAGGGTCGGCAGGCTGAGATCGATCGAGAGTCCGGCGACGCCGAGCGCGGTCAGCGTCTCCGCCGCCAACGAGATCACCTCGGCATCGGCGGTCGCGAGATCGCTGCCGATCAGTTCGGCGCCCACCTGGCCGAACTGCCGCTCCGGGCGAAGCTGCGTGCCGCGCACCCGCAGCACCTGCCCGGCATAGGCGAGCCGCAGCGGGCGCGGCGACTTCACCAGCCGGGCCGTCGCGATGCGGGCGATCTGAAGCGTCATATCGGCGCGAATGCCGATCATGCGGTGCGAGGCGGGGTCCAGCAGGCGGAAGGTCTCCTGCGCCATCGCGGCGCCGCTGCCGCCCAGCAGGCTCGCCTCGAACTCGAGGAGGGGCGGCTTGACCCGTTCGTAGCCGTGGCTCGCCAGCACCGCCATCAGCCGCTCGACGACCGCCGCCTCGATCGCGGCGTCGGGCGGCAGCAGGTCGCGCAGCCCGGCCGGCAGCAAGGCAGGATGAAGCTCGTCTTCCATGATGCGGGAGATACAAACTTCGTTGCGGCGCGACAACCGGCAAGGCTGCGTGGCTGCCTCCAACAACCCTATTGCAATGACGAAAAATATATCTTACGATATGTTTTGTGATGATCAGAGAAAGGAATCACATGCATCATCGTTGTGAAGGCGGACGCGGCTCGCTGGCCGGGCTAATGTTCGCCATAGGCCGGCACGGATTCGGCCGCGGCCGCGGGTTTCGCGGCGGCTTCATGGGCGGCTTCGGCGGCGACGGCTTCCCGCCCGGTCGCAAGCTCGGCCAGGAGGACCTGCAGCTCTTGCTGCTGGCGCTCATCGCCGATCGGCCGAGCCACGGCTACGAGCTGATCAAGGCGCTGGAGGAGCGCTCCAACGGGTTCTACAGCCCGAGCCCGGGGATGATCTACCCGGCCCTCACCTATCTGGAGGAGATCGGCTACGCCACGGTCGAGGCCGACGGCGCCAAGAAGCTCTACCGCATCAGCGAGGCCGGCAGCGCCTTCCTTGCCGAGCACCGGAGCCGGGCCGACCAGATCCTGGGCAAGCTGCAGGCGATCGGCCAGCGCATGGAGCAGGTCCGCCGCGCCTTCGCGGGCGAAACGGGCGATGAAGAGGATGGCGTGGGACCCGACGACTACCGCCAGGCCAGGCGCGACCTCAAGCACGCCCTCCACGAGCGACGCCCCGGCACGCCCGAGGAAGCGAAGCGCATTGCAGAGATCCTTCGGCGGGCCGCGTCGGAGATCCGGAAGGGCTAAACCGGCCCTTCCTCGGTCAGGACGAGGTCGAGCGGCTCGTCCCAGGGGTCTGTCGGAACTTCCGGGACCTCCTGGGCGGCGAAGGCGACGCCGACGGCGAGGATCGGCTTCAGGGTCCGGAGCCTCGCCAGCGTCGCGTCGTAGTGGCCGGCGCCGTAGCCGAGCCGGAAGCGCCGCCGGTCGAAGGCGAGAAGCGGCACCAAGAGGAGATCCGGCTCGACCGCCGCTCCCCGGGATGGCTCGCTGGTGCCGAGCGGTCCGCCGGCGAGGTCCTCGCCCGGCACCCAGGTGCGGAAGGCAAGCGCCCCCTTCCCCACCACGACCGGCAAGGACAACACGGTCGCGGGGCCGGCCAGGGCGCGCATCAATGGCAGCGGATCGATTTCCGTCCGCATCGGCCAATAGGCGCTGATCGCACCGACGGGCTTGCCGCCGAGCGCGGCGATGCCATGACGGAGCAGCGCCTGAGCCGCGGCCGAAGCGCCGGCCCCGTGCGCACCGGCGCGGATGGCGGCGGCCGCGGCGCGCAGTTCCTTCTTCGCTGTCGCTTGAGTCATCGAACCCGGTGGGAGGGAGAAGTGCGGAGCCGCCTCGGCCGTTGGCATATGTCGTGCCCTCGTGGCCTGCTGGTGCAGGTGGGAGCCATGTGCCAGCACCACGATGCCGGCAGGGACAGCCCCCTCGAGGGAGTCATTGGCCCCGGGGCATGAGCTGCCTGACGCACCGTGCAGCTCCGCCTGCCTTAGTTAGCCCTGCTCGAGCCGCGCTGCAATGGCGTCAATCCGCGCAGTCAACCCGTCAAGCGCGCCGATGAGATCCGATTCCGCGGCACGCGGCAGGCGCCCCGCATCGCCGTTGGCGCCATTCCGCTCGCTGAGCGTGCGCTCCGCCTCGGCCAGCTCGTCGGCCACGACGAGGCTCGCCATCAGGAGCAGGCGCGCATCGCCCACCTGCCCCACCTCCTCCACCAGGCCGGCCACCTTTCGCTCGAGATAGCGCGCGAGCCGGCCGACATGAGCCTCCTGCCCGTCATCGCAGGCGATGCCGTAGCCGCGGCCGTTGATCGTCACCTGGATCTGGCCCATCGCGTCAGCCGTCCAGCGCCGCCCGCAAGCGGGCGATGGCATCGTCGAGCCTCGTGCCGACGCCGCCGGCCAGGGCTTCCAGCCGCACGCGCTCCCCCTCCTCGCGCTTGAGCTCCGCGCCGAGGCGCTTGCCCGCGGCCAGCCGCGTCTCGGCCGCCGCCGCCGCGCGTTCGACCGCGCGCGTCAGCCGGCCGATCGCGGCCTCGAGCTCCTGCATGGCATTGCTGTCCCCCGTCATGCGGCGGTGACTGTAGCGACCGCGACGGGCGGGGTCAAACCGGCCGCACGGTAGCGGGAGCCGGCCCTTCCAACCGGCAGGCGCGATAGTTATTGTGCGCGTGTTTCTGGCCGCTCGACTCGCCCATTCGCTCGAGGAGTGACTGCCTCCCATGTGCTCGCTGCTGTACCGGCGCTTCGAGGGCGAGGGGCGCGAGGAAGCGCTGGTGGCGGCACTGGCGAGGCAGGTGATCGTCGGCGGCGACCGGAGGCTCGCCGAGCGCCTGCTGCGCGTGGCCGAGATCATCGACTACGCACCGGGCGCCCCCATCATGATGCAGGGGGAACCAGGCACCGAGATCTTCCTCGTCCTGGCCGGCCAGATTTCCGTCCAGGTGAACGGCCGCGAGGTCGTGACCCGGGAAGCCGGAGAGCATGTCGGGGAGATGGCGCTGATCGATCCGGCGGCGCGCCGGTCCGCCTCCGTGTTCGCCTGCGACGACGCGGTGCTGGCGCGCATCTCCGAATCCGACTTCACGCTCGTCGCCCGCGATTATCCCGAGCTCTGGCGCGTGCTCGCCCGCGAGCTGGGTGACCGGCTGCGAGCCCGCGACCGGCTCGTGCCCGTGCGCAACGCCGAACCGCAGCTGCTTCTGGTGGCTTCGGCAGGCGTCCTGCCGATGGCGAAGCAGCTGCAGGCCCTGCTCGAAGACGACGGCATCGACAGCAAGCTGTGGCCCGACCCGCTGTTCGGTGCCGAGGATTTCGTCATCGACGCCGTGCAAAGCGTGCTCGAATCCACGGACTTCGTCGTGCTGGTGCTGGGCGAGGGCAATCTCGACGACCACGCGCGCGACAATGCGATCTTCGAGCTCGGCCTCTTCATCGGTCTGCTCGGCCGCGAGCGCGTCGTGCTGGTGGTGCCGGAAGGCGGCGCCGGCGATGTGCCGGCGGGGCTGGTGGCGCCGCCGCCACTGGTCGTTTCCGCCGGATCGCCCCAGAATTTGGCCTCCCGGCTCGAGCCGATCCGGGCCGAGCTTGTCGGCTTCATCGCCACCCGTGGCCCGCGCTAGACGCCGAGCCGCGTCGGCCAAGAGGGCCATCGGGCCGGGCCGCCTGCTGTTTGCCGCGTCGATGGCGGGGCTCGGCGTGCTCAGCCTGCTCTCTGGCGATTTTGCCCTGAACTGGCAGCCTGTTCCGGACTGGGTGCCGGGCCGGACCGTGCTCGCGTACCTGTCCGGGGCGGTACTGGTGGCCGGCGGGTTGGGAATGCTCGTGCCGCCCACGGCGAGGCTCGCAGCGCTGGTCGTTGCGGTCGATCTCGGCATCTGGCTGGCGGCGCTCCAGGTGCCGCGGGTCGCGTCGGCGCCGCTTGTCGAGAGCATGTGGCTGGGATTGTGCGAGACCGCCGTGCTGCTGGCCGGCGCATGGATGGCCTCCGCGTCGCTGGCCGCATCCGAGGGCGGCACACGCATCGGGCGCCTCTTCTTCGCCGCGGCGCTGCCGCTGATCGGCGTCTCGCATTTCGTCTACATCGACGCCACCGCCGGGATGGTTCCTGCGTGGCTGCCGGCTCGAACCGGCCTCGGCTATTTCACGGGAGCCGGCCACATCATGGCCGGCGCCGGTATCCTGAGTGGAATCCTGCCGCGTCTCGCGGCGACGCTCGAAGCGGTCATGATGGGCCTCTTCACCGTGCTGATCTGGCTGCCGGCCGCCGCCACCTCGCTCACGAGCCGGTTCGACTGGACGGCGCTTCTGGTCTCGTCGGCCTTGACGGCGTCCGCGTGGATCGCGGCGGGTTCGCTGCAAGGCGAACCATGGGGACTGCAACGCCGGCGCATGGCACGTGGATTCGTCTAGCAACCTCACCGCACTTGCAGTTCAGTCCTGCAATCGCAAAATCATCGGGGGATGGCGCCGACCGCGCCGGTTCGTCTAGAAATCCGTCCCGACATGCCCGCAATGGCTCCCCTTCAATCGAGGTAATGCGTTATGGCCGTCAAGGTAGCGATCAATGGGTTCGGACGGATCGGGCGCCTGGTCATGCGCGCCATCATCGAGGCCAGGCGCGACGATATCGAGGTCCTCGCGATCAACGATCTCGGCCCGGTCGAGACCAATGCCCACCTGATCAAGTACGACAGCGTGCACGGCCGCTTGCCGCACGACGTCACGACCGGCGAGGGCTGGCTCGATGCCGGGACCGGCCGCGTCAAGGTGTTTGCCGAGCGCGACCCGGCGAAGCTGCCCTGGCGCGATCTCGGCGTCGACGTGGCGCTCGAATGCACCGGCATCTTCACCAAGCGCGAGGCGGCGGCGAAGCATCTCGAGGCGGGCGCCAAGCGCGTCCTGGTTTCGGCTCCGGCCGACGGCGTCGATCTCACCGTGGTCAAGGGCGTCAACGACGACCACATCTCGGCCGAGCACCACGTGATCTCGTGCGCCTCCTGCACGACCAACTGCCTGGCGCCTGTCGCCTATGTGCTGCACGAGGCGATCGGCATCGAGCGCGGCTACATGACCACCATCCACTCCTATACCGGTGACCAGCAGACGGTGGACACGCTCCACAAGGATCTGCGCCGGGCGCGGGCGGCCGGCCTGAGCATGATCCCGACCTCCACCGGCGCCGCCAAGGCGGTCGGGCTGGTGCTCCCGGCGCTGAAGGGCAAGCTCGACGGCACCTCGATCCGCGTGCCGACGCCGGACGTCTCCCTCATCGACCTCACCTTCACGTCGGCGCGCGACACCTCGGTCGAGGAGATCAACGGAGCCATGGTCGAGGCCGCCGGCAGCGCCCGGTTCAAGGGCGTGCTGGCGGTCACGAAGGAGAAGCTGGTGTCGTGCGACTTCATCCACGACCCGCATTCGGCGACCTTCGATCTCACGCAGACGGTGGTGCTGGAGAAGCGCTTCGCCCGCGTGATGGCCTGGTACGACAACGAATGGGGCTTCTCGAACCGCATGCTCGACGTCGCCGCGGCGATCGGCCGGACGCTGTAAAGCGGCAGAGGCGGTCAGTCGTCCGGATCAAGCTCCTTGCCCTCGTTCATGACAGCGTAAAGCCGTTCCATCTCGGCATCGAACTCGGCCCAGAGCGCCTCTCCCTCCGCCGGCGGCAGGTGGCGCGCGCCGTAGCGGAAGGCGTTGTCCTCGCGGATGATCTCGAGCTGGTCGTTCCACGGCATCGTCTTCGCGGACTTGACCAGGACCAGCGTCGCCCGCAAGCGCGCCCGGATCAGGCCGACGATCTCTTCCTGCTGCCGGTCGTTGCCGGCCGGCGCGGCTTCGAACAGATCGCCTTGTATCTGGGACATGGCATCGTAGCTATCAGGCCCCGCTGGCCCGGTCCAGCGCGGCCCTGCCACGTCTTGGCCGATCCAACTCTTTCGCGCAAAATGCGTGCATGAGCTGGCGTCAGGAGCAACTTCCCGAACTCGTGCGGGCGATAGCGGCCCGTCCGCGGCATGAGGCCCTGCGCGGCTACGTCACCGAGCTGCTGCGACTCGGGTTCGAAGCGCCCTGCAGCGAAATCGAGCACGAAGTGTACCTCTTGGACCGGAGCGGCCGCATCGACACGATGTGGGGCGCCGTCGTCATCGAGCTCAAGAACGACCTCCGCCGGGAGATCGGAGACGTCCTGGCACGCTTGCCAGCCTACATGGCGGATGCCAGCGCACGATCGCGCAGCCCTCGCCCCGTCATCGGGCTCGCGACCGACGGCGCCACGTTCATTGCCTATGCGCTGAACGCCGGCAGTCTCCAAGAGACGGCACGCTACGAGACCGACCCGGAGCGCCCGGACGAGCTGATGGCGTGGCTGGAGCCTTTGCTCTCCGACCGGCCCGAGCTTCTGCCCGAGCGGCGCGCTATCGCGCAGGCGTTCGGCCGCGCCAGCGTGACCTTCGGCCAGGCGCGGCTCACGCTGGAGTCGCTATGGACTACGCTGGGGAATGATCCCGAAGTCCGGCTGAAGCGGGAGCTATGGGACGGGCTGCTGTCCGAGGCGTACGGCGAAAGCGTCGGCGAGGACGCGCTCTTCCTCCAGCACACCTATCTGACGATCATCGTCAAGGCCATCGCCGCGCGCGTGCTCGACCTGCCGGTCAGCGACCCGGCGGCGCTGTTGTCGGGGCGGGCATTCGCGGAGGAAGGCATCCTCGGCGCCGTCGAGGCCGATTTCTTCGACTGGCCGCTCAAGCTGACGGCCGGCGAGGATCTCGTCCGGCAGATCGCGGCGCAGGTGGAGCGCTTCCGGCTGCGCGATGTCGAGACGGACGTCCTCAAGATCCTGTACGAAAGCCTCGTCGATCCCGACCAGCGGCACGACCTCGGTGAGTACTACACCCCGGACTGGCTGGCGGCGCGGGTCGTGCGAGCGGCGATCGATGCGCCGCTGCGCCAGAGAGTGCTCGATCCGGCCTGCGGCTCCGGCACATTCCTGTTTCACGCCGTACGGCGGCTGATCGCCGAGGGGCGGGCGGAGGGCTGGTCGCCTCAGCGAATCTTGGCCGCGTGTGAGCACAACGTCCGCGGCCTCGATGTCCATCCGGTGGCGGTCACGCTCGCCCGGGTGACCTGGCTGCTGGCACTCGGCGATCTGGTGACGCATCGCGCCGACCGGCTTACTGTCCCGGTGTTCCTCGGCGACGCGATGCAGTGGAATCTGCGGCGCTATGTCGGCGGCGCCGACGTGGTCGTGGACGTGCCCGGCGACCGGCCGCTGCAGATTCCGCAAGGATTCGCAGAGGATCAGGCGGTCTTCGAGAGCGGCCTGGACATGCTTCATCAAGGCCTCGAAGACGATGCGACGCCGGAATCGGTCGGGCGCGCCTTGCGCACCATCGAGGGCGCTTCTGCTGCCGACGCCGACGTGCTGGCTGCCACCTACGAGCACCTTCAGGCGCTCTATCGCGCCGGCCGCGACGGCATCTGGATCTTCATCTTCCGCAATCTCGTGCGTCCCGTCTGGCTGTCGCGCACGGAGCAGCGGGCGGACGTGCTTGTCGGGAATCCGCCCTGGATCGCCTACCGCCACCTCAGCGCGGCGATGAAGGACCGGCTTCGGCAGGCGCTGGGAAGCTACGATCTCTGGGTTGGCGGTAACCTCGCAACGCAACAGGATATCTGCGCGTTATTCTGGGCTCGCGCGGCGGATCGTTATCTCGCGCCTGAGGGGCGGCTCGCCTTCGTGCTGCCCTACGCCGTCTTGAATGCGCCCGTATTCGCCGGCCTGCGCTCGGGAAGAATGGGCAGCGTGACCGTTGCGCCGACCGGCGCCTGGGCGCTTGAGCGCGCATGGCCGATCTTCGGCGCCCAGTCCGGCAGCAGCACGACCAGCACCTGTGTCTTGTTCGGCCGGCGCGACAGCACCGCCGTTCACCCGGCGGAGATCGACCGATGGCAAGGCCAACTCTCCAGGCGCGACGCCAACGACGGCGAAGCGGCCCACGCGCTCCGACATAGCCGGATCGCTTGGCCTCGCGTGCGAACGCTTGTCGGGCTCTCGCCGTATCGAGCCCGGTTTCGCCAGGGCGCGGCGATCGTGCCGCGCCGCTTCTTCGTCGTGGAGCCGGATACGACGAGCCGATTGGGCGCCCGCCGCGACGCGCCGCGGATGCGGGGCAGGACTGGCCCGCTGGACAAGAGACCGTGGAACACAGTCGAGCCGCCGCGTGGGCCGGTCGAAGCGGCGTTTCTGCGCCAGCTCATTCTCGGGGAGTCGATCGCGCCCTACCGTCTCCTAGATACCGTGACGGCGGTGATCCCTATGGCCGGCTCGGCCCTGCTCGATTCCAAGATGGCAGCCGAGGCAGGCCATCGGCATCTGGCTGGGTGGCTTCGGGACGTCGAGGCGAAATGGGCCGAGCACAGCAACAAGGATCTGGCGGGCCGCCCTCGGATGACGCTGATCGAGCAGATCGACCATATGCGCAAACTATCTTGCCAGAGCGGCTCGCCCGCGGTCCGCGTGCTCTACACCAAGGCGGGCACGCGCCTCAGTGCTGCCAGGGTGGCCTCGGCGGACGGCGTCGTTGACCATAAGGCTTATTGGGCAGCAGCCCGGTCTTCGGACGAGGCTGGGTATCTGATCGCCGTCATCAACAGCGCGGCCGTGTTGGCCAAGATCGTCGACCTCCAGCCGCACGGCCAGCGCGACAAGCGCGATTTCGACAATCTCGTGTGGACCCTGCCGATCCCGGAATACGACGACACCGACCCGCTCCACCGCGATCTCGCCGCGGCAGCATCTCGCGCGGAGGAGATCGCCAGGTTGGTCGACTTGAGCGAGGCGCGGCACTTCACGGCCAAGCGCCGCGCGATCCGCGACGCGCTGGTCGCCGCTGGTGTCGCCCAGGAGATCGAGGCCATGGTTGACGCCCTGCTACCGCCGTGACCCATTTCGGAAAGTCGCGTTCTGCGGACCATTCCCGCTTACGGCATGGCGGTGAAGAGGCTCAACCCACGCCCAAACTGAGAGGAACCGGCCTGATGCGTACATTTTCGTTCATTATCCTCGCGGCGCTCGCCGCGCCGGCCTGGGGTGAGGTCAAGACGGCCTCGCCCAGCGGCTTCGAGATTGCCAACGCCACAACCGTCAAGGCGGCACCGGACAAGGTGTGGGACGCGCTCCTCCAGCCGGCGAAATGGTGGAATCCCGATCACACCTACTCGAACTCCGCCGCCAATCTCAGCCTCGAGCCGCGGATCGGCGGGTGCTTCTGCGAGACGCTCCCTCAGGGCGGCGGCGCGCTGCACCAGACGGTGGTCTACATATCGACCGGCAAGACACTGGGCCTGCGCGGCCCGCTGGGCCCGCTCGCCCGCGAGGGTGCCGAAGGCACGCTCTACTGGTCGCTCAAGCCGGCCGAAGGCGGCGGCACGGTGCTGACGCAGAGCTACACGGTCGGCGGGTTCCTTCATAACGACGGCGCCGGCTGGGCGCCGAAGGTCGATTTCGTGCTGCACGACCAGCTGTCGCGCCTCGCCCGCTATCTCGATACCGGATCGCCGGAAGAGCCGAAGCCTCCGAAGACGCCGTAGCGGACTCAGGCCCGTCGCGGGCAGTCCGGCCGCCCGCAGCGTCCGGCGGAGGCGGCGATATAGCTGTGGCAGACCCCGCACTCGGTCAGCTCCTCGACGCTCCGTGGGCCGGGAGCCGGCGGCACCGGCCGGTTGGTCGGCTTCGGCCCGGCCAGGAACCGGTAGACCGCATAGGCGACCAGCAGAACCAGGGCGATCCGGACGAGGATGCTCAACATGGGCCGGGTCTATCGGCCGCCCGGAAACCGGTCAAGCGGCGGCGAAGCCGGCCTCGCCACAATGAATCCCCGAGAATGCCACGTTATCGCCCGCGGCTTTGTGCGGATGCCTCCCCACATGCGTATGACACCCCCAGCGATGCCGGTGCGGCGTCGGGACAGGAGGGTGGGAAAGGGAGG
>DATGFU010000436.1:0-5561 GCA_035308865.1 Allostellaceae bacterium
CGACGAATATCCCGTCCCGAAATCGTCGATGCTCAACTGAAGGCCCAGCAACTTGAGCTGCGACAGCACCCGTATGGCACGGTCGGGGTCTTCCATTGTCGCGCTCTCGGTGATCTCCAGCTTTAACAGGGTCGGATCCATGCTTGTCTCATCCAGCACGGCCTGCACGGCCGTGACCAGATCGTGCTGCGCGAACTGTCGCGGCGAGAGGTTGACGCTCATCGTGAGCCGGCGATATCGACCGAACTGCTGCTGCCACGCGCAGGCTTGCCGGCATGCCTCGCGGAGCGCCGTCATCCCGAGCGGAACGATCATGCCGGTTTCCTCGGCTACGGCGATGAAGGCGTCGGGATAGACCAAGCCTTTGCCGGGAACATTCCAGCGGACGAGCGCCTCGAATCCGATGATCTCCCGGTCGTGCAGGGACACGATCGGCTGATAGTGCAGCACGAATTCGCGGTCCTCGAGCGCCCGGCGCAGGTCGCTCTCAAGGCGCAGGCGTGCGGTCGCCAGCGCGTGCATCGAGGGGGTATAGATCTCCGCACGTGCCCTACCGAGCTTCTTCGCGTGATACATCGCCAGGTCGGCATCGCGCAGGATCTCTGCCGGCGTGAGGTAGTCGACATTGCCCATCGCAATGCCGATGCTCGCGCTGGTTTGAAACCGGTCGCCGTCGATGATGAACGGAGGGGCCAAGGCATCCTGGATACGGGTTGCGATGGCGCGTGCCGCATCAGCCTGTTGGACGCCGCAAATCAACATCGTGAATTCGTCGCCGCCCAGACGCGCCAGGATATCGCTGGCCCGGCTATTCGGCGAGACGAGGTCATTGGACTCGCCCCGCACCAGGATGCGCAGTCGCTCGGCAACCTCGACCAGCATCTTATCGCCCGAGAGGTGGCCCAGACTGTCGTTGACGGTCTTGAATTGGTCCAGGTCGATGAAAAACACCGCGTAATCTGCTCCACCGCCCCGCGACTCGGAAAGTACCGACTGGAGACGCTCGAGAAAGAACGTGCGGTTGGGCAGCCCGGTCAGGGAGTCGTGGAGCGAATCGCGGACGGCCGCTTCCTTGGAGTCCAGAAGTTCGGAGGCCAGTCGCTTCTGGTCGGCCACGGTACTCGCCAGGGCGGCATTCGAGTCGAGCAACTGCGCGCGCGCCGCGCCCAGGCCCTCCCGAGCCCGGTCGAGTCCGATGGCAGCGCGCTTGACGCCTTGCTGCAGCGTGTTGAAGCTTGCCGCCATGGTGCCGATCTCGTCATGCGAATGCACCGTTACCGGAATGACGTCGACCGCGACGTGGGCCGCCTCGAGCTTGCCTTCGCCGAGCGCATCCATGGCGGTCGCGAAGTCGCGCATCGCACCCGAGGCGAGGCGCTGGGCGGCGTCGCTCACCAGATTGACGGAATGCGCGATCATGCCGGGCAGGATGACGCCGACGCTGATCGTCAGCAGAGCGACGGCCACGAAGATGTCCTCGAGGCCGACGATGAAGCCCTGCCGGCTCGACGGGATCGCATTCACCGCCAGGATGTAGCCGGAAGCGTCGAGCGCCAGCACGAGCAGCATCGCGCCGGTGAGCTTTACGTGCAGGCTGCCGCCGCCCTTGCGCCCGAGCCGGCGCCGGTCCTCGATCCGCCGCCACGCATAGAGAGCGGCCGCGGAGTAGGCCATCAGCAGCCCGACCACGACGGTCGGGAGGCCGAATTGCTCGAAGCCGAGCGAGGCGCTCATTCCCCAGACGCCGGCCGCACCCAGCCCCAGCCCGATCGTGCCGCGCGGCGCGCGGTAGGGCCGGGACGCTTCCGGCGCGTCGCGCCGCAACAGCCACACGGCGACGCTGGGCAGGCAAATCCCGATCAGGTACGTGAAGTTCGCCGCGGCGATCAGCCAGATCGGGTCGCCGATGAGGAGGAACGCGATCGCGACGCCGGCGGTCAGCAGGGTTGCGGCCCAGGGCGTGTCCGTCCCGAGCCGCGCGGCCAGGAAGCGCGGGAGAAGACCGTCCTCGGAGAGCTGCGACAAGGTCCGGGACGCACCGGCGAGCGGCTGCAGCGTGCCGTGGAACATGTTGAAGATCATGAAGCCGAGCGCCGCCGATTTCGCCGCGCTCCCGAACAGCGGGGCGAAGGTCGGTCCGAGATTCACTCCCAGGTCCTGGCCGAGCGCCTCCGGTCCGAGAGTGCCGAGCCACACCGTCGGGAGGAAGGCGAAGTACACGGCGGCCATCACGCCGCTCGCCAGCATCGCCCGCGGCACGTTGCGTTCCGGATCCACTGTTTCGCCGACATGGCAAGCAGCCGCCTCGAACGCCGGCGCGCCGAAGCCGATCAGATACAACCCGGCCATCGACGACGTCACCGCACCGAACCAGCCCGGAAACGGCACAGACAGGCTGATGTCGCGGATCTGAGTCCAGTCCCATCCGCCGCTGGCGACAGGAGCGATCATCGAGACGAAGGCGAGCGCCGCGGAGGCGACGGCGATAGGCTTGGCCACCGCCGCCACGCGCTGCACGCCGGCCAGGTTGACCGCCGTGAAGATCAGCACGATCGCGCAGGCGATCGCCGAGATCGGCACGTAGGGAAGGCACCATTGATGGATGGCGGTCGCCGAGAGCAGCGCCGCGACGCCGCAGGTCGGAACCCAACCCCACCAGTAGCAGACACCGGCGAGGGCGGAGAGGATCGGGCTATAGGGCCGGAACGCGGCCGTGCATGCCGCGGAGATGCCCCCGACCCGGTCGGGCGACATGAGCACGAGCTCGGTCCAGCCCGGTGCCGCCGCATAGCTCAGGAGCAGCCCCACGATCAGCAGAGGGATGGCGGCGCTGCCTTGCCCGGGGATGTCGCCCTGACCGATGAACAGCGCCGCGATGAGGAACAGGCACTGGTTGCTGCCCCCCAAGGCAAGCGCCGCGGTCCCGAACCATCCCAGCCGACGCGGATGCGGGGCGGCTCCGATCTCGGAGGCGTGAAGCAGGTCCGACAGCCCGAAACGCGGCGCGGAGGATAAGCTCACCATGCAAAGCCGGCCTCCCGGGCGCGACCGTTGGCATGAAACGGCTTCATGCAGCCCCGTTCAGCCAGCGCGCCATTGACTGTCAATCGCTCCGGCATGACGCGCAAACACGGCGGCGATCTCCGGTCAGAATCCGTCGGCGCGGTTCGCGTCCCTGTCATGGTCGCTTGCCAGCTTCTCGAGCTCGCAGGCGATCGCGTCGGACAGCGCCTGTCGGGCACGTTCGCGACATTGCATCGCCCGCTCCCGAAGGCGCTCTATGGCCGTGATCTCATGTCCGCTCATGGTGTTGGTCCCCCAGGCCGATCGGCGTCGCCGGTACGGCGGCGCGCACGCCGCTCAATGAATGAAATGCGGGGCCAGCCCCAGCGCGCCGATGATGATCAGGTAGATGGCAACGATGTAGTTGAGCAGCCTCGGCATGACCAGGATGAGAATGCCGGCCAGCAGGGCGACGATCGGCTCGAGCAGGAACGCATGCAGGGTCATGGATGGAACTCTCCGAGTGGGCCGTCGCCCGGATCGCTCCGGCCGCAATGCGCAGATCGGATCGCCTCGCGAGGGGCTGCGACCGCACTATGCCCGCCGGGAATCCCGTCCAGGTAGACTCGGATATTACCTATTGGCCCTCTACCCCAGCGCTTTCGGGCGTGATGATCGCGGCATCCGGTTCGGGGCGATCGTCAACCGCCGATCGGCGTTGCCACCCCCGCGGCGGTGACGGCCCGGCCGCGGAGGCTGCCAAGCGCGACGATGCCGCGCACGATAGCGAGCGCCTCCTCGTTCAGGCCCAGCAACCGGTCCGTGCCGTGTCCGCAATGTAAGTAATGATCCGTCGGCCGGCCACACCGTCTTAAGTAATTTCCGAGGGCTGAAGCTCGGGCACCCGGAATCTATGATCCATGAGCGTGGTTCGCCATCGAACCATCCGCGGGCCGCGCAAGATCCCCGCTCATCCTCGACGTGCAGGAGGAATACCGCAATGTCAGTCAGTTCCGGCGCGCTCATCTCCACTGCGCCGTTCACGCGTTCGATCGTGGTCGCTGCAGCGATGGCGGGCACGATGCTCGCCGGTTCGCCCTCCGCGGCGGCGGCCCGGCAGGTGCCGGTGCAGCTCGGAACGGCGGGCAATTACGCCGTTCTCTCGAAAACGGGGGTCACGAATACCGGAACCAGCAGCGTTCTCGGGAACATCGGCGCGAGCCCGATCGCCAGCACAGCCATCACCGGATTCGGCTTGACCCTGAGTTCGTCGGGCCAGTTCTCGACATCCCCGCTCGTGACCGGAGATGTCTATGCCGCGGATTACGCGGCGCCGACGCCAAGCAATCTGACCACGGCCATCGGCGACATGCAGACCGCCTACACTGACGCCGCCGGCCGGACGAATCCGACCGCCACCAATCTCGGCGCCGGCAACATCGGCGGACTGACGATCGCACCGGGACTCTACAAGTGGGGTACCAGTGTGAACATCCCGACGGATGTCACGTTGTCGGGCGGTCCGAACGCCGTCTGGATCTTCCAGATCGCGGGCACCCTCGATATCGCCGCGGGCAAGAGCGTCATTCTCGCCGGCGGTGCGCAGGCCAAGAACATCTTCTGGCAGGTTGCCGGACAAACGACCCTGGAAACGACGTCCGTCCTCAATGGCATCGTTTTGGACCAGGTGGCGGTCGTCGCCCAGACCGGCGCAACGTTGAACGGGCGCGCCCTCGCACAGACCGCCGTGACCTTGGACGCCACAGTCGTCGACGCCAAGGCCGCCGCCGGACCGGCGATCTATCAGGGTCGGGCGCTCGTCACCGCGGCGAGCAGCGGCTGCTACGAGTCAGTCGGCAATTCATTTGCCGCCACGATCAAGATGCCCGTGGCGACGCCCGAACATTTCAAGATCGCTCTGCTCAGCGACCAAGTAGCGCTGCATCTCGCGCGGATTACGACGACGGAAACCGTCGATCAAATCAAGGATGATGGGTCTTTGATATTCAAGACCCTCCAGTTGCACAGCGGCAGCTCGTTCACGACGCTGGGGAATGGCGCCGCCGAGGCGTCTGCGACCTTCGCCGGCACGAACTGCACCATGACCTTGTTCTTTGCTCTGTCGACGCCGCCGGCGTGACCTGGAGGACTTGAGATGAATAAAATCGCCGGCCGCGCCGGGACTTCAACTCTCAGAAGGATCGGCCTGCTCGCCGGTATGGCGACGGTGCTGACCTGCAGCCACGTCCATGCTCAGACCACAGGGCCGACGATCTATCAAGGTCGAGCGCTGGTGACCGAGGCGAGCAGCGGCTGCCAGGCATCCGTCGGCGACTCGTTCGGCGCTACGCTTCGGATACCGGGAGCGATGCCCCACCATTTCAGGCTTGCTCTGCTCAACGACCACGAAGCGCTCCATCTGGAGCGGAACACGTCAACGTCGGTTGCCCTCTTTGAAATCGACGATGACGCGTCCCTGACAACCGAGACCATCGTACTGGCCAGCGGCAGTTCGATCACCACGCTTGCGAATGGCGCGGCCGAGGCGTCGGCCAGCT
>DATGFU010000437.1:0-6951 GCA_035308865.1 Allostellaceae bacterium
CCCCAGGGCTACGACGCGATCTTCCTGTCCAACGTGCTGCACGACTGGAACGAGACGACGGGCGTCGCGCTGCTGCGGAAGGCGCATGACGTGCTGCCGGTGGACGGCCGCATCTATCTCCACGAGATGTTGCTGGCTGAAGGCGGTCCGGGCGTGCCGACGCCGGCGGCGTTCTCGGTCCAGATGCTGCTCGGCACGCGTGGCCGGCAGTACCGGGCGAGCGAGCTTGACGGGATGCTGCGGGAGGCGGGTTTCGTCGAAACCACCGTGACGCCGACCTACGCCTACCACTCGGTGGTGGCGGCGCGCCGGCGGGTGGTATGATCGGCCGAGCGGAGGGACAGCCGAAGTGACGTCGCCGATGGGAGATACCCAGATCGCCGGGGAGAGCGGGCGGTGGGACGCGGGTCCCGGCGAGCGCATCGCGGAGCGCGGCCGGCTGGTGGTCGAGGCCGGCGGCCGCACGATCGGCATCTACCGTCTCGACGGCACCCTCTACGCTTACGAGAATATCTGCCCGCACCAGGGCGGACCGGTCTGCCAGGGTCTGCTGGTCTCGCGCGTGCTGGAGGTGCTGGACGGCGACCTCGCCGGCCGCGGCTTCGCTTTCGATGAGAGCGATCTCCACATCGTCTGCCCCTGGCACGGCTACGAGTACAGCATCAGGACCGGGCGCCATGCCGCGGTCGGCGATATCCGCCTGACGCCGGTGCCGGTGGAGGAGCGGGACGGCCGTGTCTGGCTCACGCTCTGACACGCAGCTCGGTCCTCGGATCGTGGCGATCGAGGATGCGGTCGCGCGCACGATCGAAGCCGATGCCGTCGGCGAGGTCGGCGCCGAGGAGCTGCGTCGGCTGGTCAGCGCCGCCGTGAGGCTCTATGCGGCGGCCTGCGAGCGGGAGGGCGTCGAGCTGATGCCGGTCACCGGCGACATTTCGACCACGGAGGCCGTACGCCTCTCGGTCGCGCTGGCGCGGTCGCAGAATCTCTCGCCGTTCGACCTTGCCCTATGGTTCCGGCAGGTCACCCCCGAAACTGCGCGATAGCGAGCGGAATTTCGTCGATGGACTCAATCGAGCGACAGGTCGGACAGCGTGCCACCCCGCACCCCGTCCAGCAGATCACCACCTCCACCGATTCACGCGAAATTCTCGCCAATAACCGGCATGACATCAAGCGCTACGGGCTCGAGGACTACTTCATCGTCGATGTCGACTCGCACCATGTCGAGTTCGATTCCTGGTCCGAGGTGCTCGACAACATCGAGGATCCGGTCCTGCGCTACAACGGCCAGTCGATGGTCGAGAACTGGCCCTATGCCCGGAACCTCGCGCTGAGCAACCACCCGGCGGGGCTGACCTTCCAGGACGTCGCCGGACGTATTCCACACCAGGCGGGGCTGCGCGAGCCGGTCGAGCCCGCTCCCAGGGGCGAGCACCGCGACCTGACGCTGGTCCGCCGCGCCATGGATTCGATGGCGATCGACATCCAGGTCGTCTTTCCGCAACCGATGCTCGAAAGCGGGCTGCATCCGTCGGCCGAGATCGCGACCCAGCTGGTTATGGCCTACAATCGCTGGTTCACGTCGCGCATCCTGCCGCATGAGCCCCGCCTGCGGACGATGCTGGCGCTGCCGTTCTCCGATCCTGCCGCTTCCCTGAGGACCGTCCGCGAGTTCGGCGAGACGCCCGGCGTCGTGGGCTTCCTCGTCACCAGCCAGCGCTCCGAGGCGGTCTACCACCCGGCCTACATGCCGCTCTATCGCGAGCTGGAGGAGCGCGGCCTGCCGATCGGGTTCCACGCCGGCCCGGACTACTCGACAGCGAAATCGCTGAACCGGTTCGTCTCGGTGCACTCGCTGTCGTTCGTGACCTGCAACATGGTCCATCTCACCAACTGGATCATCAACGGGTTGCCCGAGCGCTTCCCGAAGCTCAAGGTCATCTGGATCGAGAGCGGGCTCGCCTGGCTGCCCTTCATGATGCAGCGCCTCGACCACGAATTCCTGATGCGCCAGTCCGACGCGCCGCTGCTGAAGAAGCGGCCGAGCGACTACATGCGCGACATGTACTACACGTCGCAGCCGATGGAGGCGACCGATCTGGCGCTGCTGGAGGCGACGTTCAAGGCGATCCGCGCGGAGAGCCAGCTGCTCTATTCCTCGGACTGGCCGCATTGGGACTTCGACACGCCGGGCCGCATGGCGAGCCTGCCGTTCCTGTCGGAACAGGCGAAGCGCAACATCCTGGGCGAGACGGCAAGGCAGCTCTTCCGGCTGTGAGATTGCTAGCGCGCTTCATCGTCGCGGGCTTCCGCCGAGGCCATTCCGCCTGAGTGCGCCCGCCGTCGCCGGAGAGGGCGTTGCCGCCTCTAGCGGCGGCGGGCTTCGCCGGTAGGGGCGGCGGCCGCACATCGGCTGCGCGTCCCTCGAATTTGGAAACGCCGCCCGAGACACTATCTATCTTTGCGGGCTCGACCCGGGCCGACGCCGATTGTCGGCCGGTCCGGGATGCGGCGTTTGCCGCCGAGCGGGTGCGAGCGAGGACGGGACATGTTCCGGTGGGACAACAGCGGCTGGATGTGGCGCGAAGCCTGCTCGGCCTTCGAGCGGATCGAGGCGCTGCAGCGCCGTGCCTTCCGGCCGGGGATTCGCGGCGGCAGGCCGAGTTGGGAACCACCGGCCGACGTGCTGGAACTGGGCGACCGCATCGTGGTGTTCGTCGCGCTGCCCGGCGTGGATCCGGCGACGATCGAGGTCGCGCTGGAGCTCGGCACGCTGACGGTGTTCGGGCACCGCCGCCTGCCGCCGGAGCTGCGCCACGGTGCGGTGCATCTGCTGGAGATTCCCTGGGGCTGGTTCGGCCGCCGCATCGCGCTTCCCCAGCCCGACCTGCGGCCGGAGACGTGTGACCTTATCGAAGGCTGCCTGCGTATCGTGCTGGTCCCCGCGGGACGGCCGAGGGCAGGGCTGCCGAAGGGAGTGCAGTCATGAGCTTGCTTGATTCCGGCGGGATGCCGCCGGGCGAACGTCCGGCGTCGTCAGAACCCGCGCCGGCGCCGAATGCGGCACCCAAGCTGGGCGATACCATCATCCTGATCCCGACGCGGAACACGGTTCTCTTTCCGGGCGCGGTGCTGCCGATCAGCGTCGGCCGCAAATCCTCGATCCAGGCTGCGCAGGAGGCGGCGCGCGCCGGGCTTCCGGTCGGGCTGGTGCTGCAGCGGAAGCCCGACGCGGACGAGCCGGGCCTCGCCGAGCTGCATGAGGTCGGCACTGCGGCCACCGTGCTGCGCTACGTCGCGACGCCGGACGGCGCACACCATCTCGTCTGCCACGGGCTGCAGCGGTTCCGCATCCGCGGGCTGCTGCCGAACCTGCCCTATCTGGTGGCCCGCATCGAGCCGCTTCCCGAGCCCGAGGCCGCGGAGCTAATGAGCTCCGAGTCCCAGGCGCGGCTGCTGCTCCTGAAGCAGCGTGCCATGGAGGTTTTGCGGCTGCTGCCGGAGCCGCCGGCCGAGCTGGTGACGCTGGTGCAGCAGGCGCAATCGGTGGCGCTGCTGGCCGACACGATCGCCACGCTGCTCGACATCGAGCCGCCCGAGAAGCAGGCGCTGCTGGAACTGACGGATTTCGTCAAGCGGGTCGACCGCGTGCTCGAAATCCTCTCCCATCGCGCCGAGGTGCTGCGCATCTCGCGGGACATCCAGAGCCAGACCCAGAAGACGATCGAAGGCCGCTCGCGCGAGGCGATCCTGCGCGAGCAGCTGCGCACGATCGAGCGCGAGCTGGGCGAGGATACCGGCGGCCGCGAGACGATGGACAAGCTGGAGCAGATGCTCGCCGAGGCGAAGCTGCCCGAGGAAGCCGACACGCATGCCTCGCGCGAGCTGAAGCGGCTGCGGCAGATGCCGGCGGGCTCGACCGAGGCATCGATGCTCCAGACCTATCTCGAATGGCTGGCCGAGCTGCCGTGGTCGAAGACCAGCGAGTCCGCGATCGACATCGCGGCGGCCCGGCGGATCCTCGACGAGGATCATTACGGGCTGCCCAAGATCAAGCGGCGGATCCTCGAATACCTGGCGGTGCAGAAGCTACGCCCGGCGGGGCGCAGCCCGATCCTCTGCTTCGTCGGCCCGCCGGGCGTGGGCAAGACCTCGCTCGGCCAGTCGATCGCGCGGGCCACCGGCCGCAAGTTCGTGCGCGTCAGCCTCGGCGGCACGCATGACGAGGCCGAGATCCGCGGCCATCGCCGGACCTATGTCGGCGCGCTGCCGGGCAACATCCTGCAGGGGCTGAAGAAGGCCGGCACGCGCAACCCGGTGATGATGCTCGACGAGATCGACAAGCTCGGCCACGGCATCCAGGGCGATCCCGCCTCGGCCCTGCTGGAGGTGCTCGATCCCGAGCAGAACAACACGTTCCGCGACAATTACCTGGGCGTGCCGTTCGATCTGAGCGCGGTGATGTTCATCGCCACGGCCAACGTCCTCGACGCCATTCCGGGGCCGCTGCGCGACCGCATGGAGGTGATCCAGCTCTCCGGCTACACCGAGGAGGAGAAGTTCGAGATCGCACACCGCTACCTGATCCGCCGCCAGCGCGAGGCGAACGGCCTCGGCGAGGCTCAGGTCGAGATCACCGATCCGGCGTTGCGCGAGATCATCCATTACTACACGCGCGAAGCCGGGGTGCGGAACCTCGAGCGGGAGATCGCGACGACGCTCCGCTCGGTCTCGATGCGCATCGCCGAAGGCCAGGAGCAGGCGGTGCGGATCGACGCCCAGGACATCGCCGGTATCCTCGGCGCGCGGCGGTTCGAGAGCGAGAGCGCGATGCGGACCAGCGTGCCCGGCGTCGTCACCGGCCTCGCCTGGACTCCGGTGGGCGGCGACATCCTCTTCATCGAGGCGACGCGCGTGCCCGGAAACGGCAGGCTGATCCTCACCGGCCAGCTCGGCGATGTGATGAAGGAGAGCGCGCAGGCGGCCTTCACGCTGCTGCGGTCGCGCGCCGGCACGCTGGGCGTGTCGGAGGAGACCCTGGCCAAGAGCGACATCCATGTTCACGTCCCCGCCGGGGCCATCCCCAAGGACGGGCCCAGCGCCGGCGTGGCGATGTTCATGGCGCTGGCCTCGCTGGCGACCGACCGGCGTGCCCGGCCGGACGTGGCGATGACCGGCGAGATCAGCCTGCGCGGGCTGGTGCTGCCGGTGGGCGGCATCAAGGAGAAGGTGATCGCGGCCGCCCGCGCCGGCATCACCCAGGTGCTGCTGCCCGCCCGCAACCGCCACGATCTCGACGACATCCCGGCCGAGGTGCAGGCGAAGATCACCTTCACCTGGCTGGAAACGGTGGACGAGGCCATCGCGGCAGCGCTCGAGGAGAAGGGGAAGCCCGGGGTGCCGTGATCCGGCCACCGTGCCGCGCCTTCGCAGCTCCATAGCCATCTCCGGAACGCCGCACAGGACGACAGGCGAGCCGGGTCGACGTCGCTCTCGGTGGTGCTATAAGGGGCGCGATCGAAGGGTTGGGGCGTCGGCTGGGATTGGCTGGCGACGCAGGTCGATCGCTTCAGGCCAGTGAGTTATGCCGGGTTAGCACAGTGGTAGTGCAGCGGTTTTGTAAACCGAAGGTCGGGGGTTCAAATCCCTCACCCGGCACCACGCCTTCAAGTGTCCGTACCGGGCCACCGCGCCTTTTGGTATTGTCAGGTCGGCTGATTCGGCCGATCGTTGCGCGCACGCGTCGAGAGATCGCGCGACGATCCTTTCACCGGCGGGCCTGGCGGATCGGTAGTCCCGGTTCGTGCCGACACCTCTCTGCAAGAGGGTTGGGATGGCTGTTGAGCTGCAATCGGCGATGGATCGGGCGGAGCTGAAGAGGCTCCTCCTCAAATCCAAGAAGGAGCCGGTGAACTGCGCCGTCGGCATGGGCGACGGCAGGAAGGTTCAGGCGGGGCTGATCCTGCTCGACCGGATCAAGGCGCCGAAGATGGTCCTGCGGGACCTGGAGAAGCAGTTTCCCGACGCCACCAGCACGCGATTCGGCACCGCCATGGTGGATGTCGAGCTGGACGCGACGCTGGTCCTGCTGAGGATCAACCGGGCGGCCCCCGGAATTGCCAAGAAGCTCGCCAGGTCGCTGCGCGGGACCGGATTCAAGAAGGTCAAGATCCTCCTCGAGGACGGGTCCGTCGCCGAGCAGGAGGCCGACGAGGAGGCGGCCGCGGCGGCGCCCGCACCGGTTGCTGATATCGAGGCGCTGACGGCGACGTTGTACGAGCTCGTCAAGCGCCTCGCGGCGGCGGCGCCCGAGGTTCAGACCACGCTCAAGGATCTGGCCTTCCAGGCGAGGGAGGCGCTCCGGTCCGGCGACGCGGCTGGCGCGGCCGCGGCAATCGAGCGGCTGCGCGCGGCGATCGACGCGGCCGGTGTCGCTGCCGCGGGCGACCGGTCGGATGACGCCACGGCCGCCACCTATGCCAAGGCAGGCCTTGCCTGGCGGGGGATGCGGCGCAAGCTCGCCGACGATATCGCCGCCTTGCAGGAAAAGGTGCTGGCCGCGTTCGGCGATCATCCGAGGGTATCCGATATCGACGCGGGGTTCCGGTCGCGGGTGGATATCCTGCTCGATTCGATCGGCGACGACCTGGCGGAAACGCTGGATGCGGCCGGAAAGGCAAAGGATCCGGAGCAGCGCGCCACGCTCCTGCAGGACGCAAGGCAGATCATCCAGCGCTACCAGGAGGTCGTCGCCGGCGACGCGACGGTCGCGGCGCTCGACGCGAATCCGTTCGCGCCGCTGGAAATCCGGGAAGCCGTCACCGTCGCCTTGTCGACCGTCTCGAAGGCGATCGCATGACTTCCGAAGGGGCGGTCCCATGTCCGATGTCCTGACGGACGATCATTACGACTGGGCGGAGAAATTCACCGGCGTTTCCGGCCTTCGCC
>DATGFU010000438.1:0-7391 GCA_035308865.1 Allostellaceae bacterium
CCCGACCCTCTCCGCCCCCGAGGGCGGAGAGGGAGGCTTGGGCACTCCGGAAGAGATGTGTGAATGCGATAGCGCTTGTGGGGAAGGGTAGGGAGGGGGTTGCGACCGGAACCGCCGATTGACGGTGTCGATTTTGTAAGATAATTGCGCGGCCTGGGGCGAGGGGACGTACGAATGAAGCGGATCAAGCTCGACAAGATCGATCGACGGATCCTGGACGAGCTGCAGAACGACGGCCGCATGACCAATGTCGAGCTGGCCCGCCGGGCCGGCATCTCGGCGCCGCCCTGCCTCAGGCGCGTGCGGGCGCTCGAGGAGGCCGGGCTGATCCGCGGCTACCATGCCGATATCGATCCCGAATCGATGGGATACGGCGTTACCGTCTTCGCCCAGGTCGGGCTGTCGAGCCAGGCCGAGACGGATCTCAAGGCCTTCGAGGCGCTGGCCGGCGCCTGGCCCGAGGTCCGCGAGGTGCACATGCTGGCCGGCGAGACCGATTTCCTGCTGAAGATCGTCGCGACCGACTGGGACGCCTATCAACGCTTCCTCACCACCAGGCTGACCTCGGCGCCGAACGTCGCGCATGTCAGGTCGGCGCTCGCCATCCGCACGTCGAAGGCGGCGCCGGGCGTGCCGATCGCGGTGCAGTGAAGAGGTCGGGGATGTTCCCGGCTACTGGAACACGACCTTGACGATCTCGTAGGCCTTGGAGCCGCGTGGCGTCGAGACCTCGACGTTCTCGCCGTGCGACTTGCCGATCAGCGCGCGGCCCAGGGGAGAGGTCACCGAGAGCAGGCCCTGCTTGATGTCGGCCTCGTCCTCGCCGACCAGCTGGAACGTGTTCTCCTCGTCCGTCTCCTCGTCGGCCAGCACGACGGTCGCGCCGAACTTGACGACGCTGCCGTTGAGCTTGCTGACATCGATCACGTCGGCCCGAGCGATCTTGTCCTCGAGCTCGATGACTCGGCCCTCGATGAAGGACTGGCGCTCGCGTGCCGCGTGATATTCCGCGTTCTCGGAGATGTCGCCGTGCTCGCGCGCTTCGGCGATCGCTTTGATGATCGCCGGTCGATCGATGGTCTTCAGGCGACGCAACTCATCTTGCAATCGGCCAAACCCGGCTTCGGTCATCGGAACTTTCATCATAGGCGCTGACAGCCCAAACCTTGTGTCGCCGTAGGGGTGAAAAAGCCGCTCTCAGGTGGCTGATCCAGCAGCACCTTGAACGAGCGGCCTAGTAAAATACGACTGCAACGCCGCGACTTCAAGGCTGCTGCTCTTGAGCGCCCGGATGGCCTCGACCGAGGCGGTGGCGCCGGCGATTGTCGTATAGTAGCAGATCCCGTGCGTGAGCGCGGTTCGCCGGATCGAGTAGCTGTCGAGGATCGCCTGCGCCCCCTCGGTCGTGTTGAACACCAGCTGCACGCCGCCGCTCAGCATGCGGTCGACGATATGCGGCCGGCCCTCCAGCACCTTGTTCACCGTCTCGACCGCGATCCCTTGTCCCGCGAGATGGGCCGCGGTGCCGCGGGTGGCGAGCAGCGAGAATCCCATCTCGATCAGCCGGCGGCAGGGCTCCTCGACCGCTTCCTTGTCGCGGTCGCGAACCGACACGAAGACCGTGCCGGCGAGCGGCAGCTTGGCGCCCGAGGCCAACTGCGACTTGGCGAAGGCACGGCCGAAATCGGCGTCGAGTCCCATCACCTCGCCGGTCGATTTCATCTCCGGCCCGAGCAGGAGATCGACGCCGGGGAAACGGTTGAACGGCAGCACCGCCTCCTTGACCGCGGTGTGGCGCAGTTTCTCGCGCTCGATGCCGAAGCTCGCCAGCCGCTCGCCGGCCATCACCCGCGCGGCGATTTTGGCGATCGGCACGCCGGTCGCCTTGGCGACGAAGGGGACGGTGCGGCTCGCCCGCGGATTGACCTCGAGCACGAAAACAGTGCCGTCCTTGACGGCATACTGCACGTTCATCAGCCCGACCACGCCCAGCGCCAGCGCCATGGCGGTCGTCTGGCGCTCGATATCGGCGATGATCGCGGCCGACAACGAATGCGGCGGCAGCGAGCAGGCGCTGTCGCCGGAATGGATCCCCGCCTCCTCGATATGCTCCATGATACCGGCGATATGGACCGTTGCCCCGTCCGCCAGCGCATCCACATCGACCTCGATCGCATCCGAGAGATAACGGTCGAGCAGGATCGGCGCCGCGCCCGACACCCTGACCGCGCGCTCCATGTAGCGGCGCAGGCTCGACATCGAGTGGACGATCTCCATCGCCCTGCCGCCCAGCACGTAGGACGGCCGGATCACCAGCGGGAAGCCGAGGTCGATCGCGACGTGGACCGCCTCCTCGAGGCCGTGCGCGGTGCCGTTCTCCGGCTGGCGCAGATGCAGCCCGGCGAGGAACTTCTGGAAGCGGCGGCGGTCCTCGGCAAGGTCGATCGCGTCGGGCGAGGTGCCCAGGATCGGGATCTTGGCCGCCTCCAGCGCGGCCGCGAGCTTGAGCGGCGTCTGCCCACCGAGCTGAACGATGACGCCCAGCAGCGTCCCGCGGCTCTCCTCCGTCCGCACCAGCTCGATCACGTCCTCCGCGGTCAGCGGCTCGAAATAGAGCCGGTCGGAGGTGTCGTAATCGGTCGAGACGGTCTCGGGGTTGCAGTTGACCATGATCGTCTCGATGCCGGCCTCGCGTAGGCTGTAGGCGGCATGGACGCAGCAATAGTCGAACTCGATGCCCTGGCCGATCCGGTTGGGACCGCCGCCGAGGATGATCGCCTTGCGGCGGTCCGACGGCTCGGCCTCGTCCTCGGCCGGCGTGACGCCGTCGCCCTCGTAGGTCGAATACATGTAGGAGGTGCGCGACGGGAACTCGGCCGCGCAGGTGTCGATGCGCTTGAAGACCGGCCGCACGCCCAGGGCCTGGCGCAGCCGCGTGACGCCCGCCTCCTTGAGGCCGGCGAGCTCGGCCAGCCGTGCATCCGAGAACCCCTGCCGCTTGAGCGCATGCAGACCTGACGCATCGGTCGGCAGCCCGTTCGTCTTGACCCGCTCCTCCGCGGCAACGATCGCCGCGATCTCGCGCAGGAACCAGGGGTCGATCCGGCAGGCGGCATGGACCTCCTCGACCGTCAGCCCGTGGCGGAAGGCCTCCGCCACCTGCAGGATCCGGTCGGGAGTCGGCGTCGCCAGCGCAGCGCGCACGGCGTCCCTGGTGTCAGGGCAGTCGTTGAAGCCGGTGAGACCCGTCTCAAGGGAGCGCAGCGCCTTCTGCATGCTCTCCGCGAAGCTGCGGCCGATCGCCATGCACTCGCCGACCGATTTCATCGACGTGGTGAGCACCGGGCTGGCGCCCGGGAATTTCTCGAAGGCGAAACGCGGGATCTTGGTGACGACGTAGTCGATGGTCGGCTCGAAGGCGGCCGGCGTGACGCCGGTGATCTCGTTGGTGAGCTCGTCCAGCGTGTAGCCGACCGCGAGCAGCGCCGCGACCTTCGCGATCGGGAAGCCGGTCGCCTTGGAGGCGAGGGCCGAGGACCGGCTCACCCGCGGATTCATCTCGATGACGACCAGCCGACCGTCGGCCGGATTGACCGCGAACTGGACATTCGATCCGCCGGTATCGACGCCGATCTCGCGCAGCACCGCGATCGAGGCGTCGCGCATCACCTGGTATTCCTTGTCGGTGAGCGTCAGCGCCGGGGCGACGGTGATGCTGTCGCCGGTATGGACGCCCATCGGATCGACGTTCTCGATCGAGCAGATGATGATGCAATTGTCCGCCTTGTCGCGGACCACCTCCATCTCGAATTCCTTCCAGCCGAGGACGGATTCCTCGATCAGGACCTCGGTGGTCGGTGAGGCGCGCAGGCCGCCGGTGACGATGTCCTCGAATTCCTCGCGGTTGTAGGCGATGCCGCCGCCCGTGCCGGCGAGCGTGAAGGACGGCCGGATGATCGCGGGCAGGCCGACATAATCGAGCACTTCCAGCGCTTCCGGCAGCGAATGCGCCACCCGGCTGCGCGGGCTCGCGAGGCCGATCCGGTCCATCGCCTCGCGGAAGAGGAGCCGGTCCTCGGCCTTCTCGATCGCCTCGCGCTTGGCGCCGATGAGTTCGACGCCGTAGCGCTCGAGCGTGCCGTCGCGCGCGAGCGCCATGGCCGTGTTGAGCGCGGTCTGGCCGCCCATCGTCGGCAGCAGCGCGTCCGGCCGCTCGGCGGCGATCACCTTCGCCACCATCTCCGGCGTGATCGGCTCGACATAGGTGGCGTCGGCGAGATCCGGATCGGTCATGATCGTCGCCGGGTTCGAGTTCACCAGGACGATCCGGTAGCCTTCGGCCCTAAGCGCCTTGCAGGCCTGGGTGCCGGAATAGTCGAACTCGCAGGCCTGCCCGATGACGATCGGCCCCGCGCCGACGATCAGGATCGACTTGATGTCCTTGCGCTTAGGCATGGTCGCTCTTTCCCTCTCCGCCCTCGGGGGCGGAGAGGGTCAGGGTGAGGTGGGGGAAACTCGGTGCGGCAGTACTGCCCCACCTCACCCCGACCCTCTCCCCCCCAAGGGGGCGGAGAGGGAGGTTAGCGCCGTTTACGCGCATCGATCATCTCGACGAAGCGGTCGAAGAGGTACTGGCTGTCCTGCGGGCCGGGCGAGGCTTCGGGGTGGTACTGGACCGAGAAGACCGGGCGGTCCGTCACCCGCAGTCCCTCGTTCGAGCCGTCGAACAGCGAGACGTGGCTCGGCATGACATTCGCCGGCAGGCTCTCCGGCACGACGCGGAAGCCGTGGTTCTGGCTGGTGATCTCGACCTTGCCGGTCGCCAGATCCTTGACCGGGTGGTTGGCGCCGCGATGGCCGATCGGCATCTTCTCGGTGCGGCCGCCCAGCGCGAGCCCGAGGATCTGGTGGCCGAGGCAGATGCCGAAGATCGGCAGCCCGGTCTCCATCAGCTCGCGGACGACCGGCACCGCGTACTCGCCGGTTGCCGCCGGGTCGCCTGGCCCGTTCGACAGGAACACGCCGTCCGGCCGGTGCCGCAGGATCTCCTCCGCCGTCGCCGTGGCCGGCACGACGGTGACGGCGCAGCCGCGATCGGCGAGGCTGCGCAGGATGTTGCGCTTGGCGCCGTAATCGATCGCGACGACCCGCCGCGTCGGCTCGCCGAGCTTTCCGTAGCCGCCCTCGAGATGCCACCGCGTCTCCGACCATTCGTAGGTCTGCCGCGTGCTGACTTCGAGCGCCAGATCCATCCCGTCGAGGCCGGGCCAGGCACGCGCTCGCGCCGCCAGATCGTCGATGTCGAGCTCGCCGTCGGGCGCGTGGCAGAGCGCGCCGTTCGGCGGGCCGCCGTCGCGGATGCGCCGGGTCAGCGCGCGCGTGTCGACGCCGGCCAGCCCGGGGAGGTCGTTCGACTTCAGCCAGGCGTCGAAGCCCTGGACGGCGCGCCAGTTCGACGGCTCCGTGATGTCGGTCCGGATGACCAGGCCGCGAGCCGCCGCGGTCGTCGTCTCGACGTCTTCCGGATTGGCGCCGACATTGCCGATATGGGGAAAGGTGAAGGCGATGATCTGACCGGCATAGGAGGGATCGGTCATGATCTCCTGGTAGCCGGTGATCGAGGTGTTGAAGCAGACCTCGCCGACCCGAGTCCCGGCCGCGCCGATGCCGCGGCCCCAGAAGACGCTGCCGTCGCCCAGCACCAGGGCGGCATTCGATCCCGGCGGCCGCCGCGCCGTCTGCGCCTTCGGGTGCTCGGACATCGCTACTCCTGACTGCCGCGCGGCGCGGTGCACATGCGCGTAGACGTCCCGCCGGCTTCTACCGGAGGGAGTGAGCCGCGCATGGGCGGCGGGCCGACCTCGTCGTGGGTCACCGGGTGAACGCCCGGCGAGACCCTTGCCTACAAGCCACCGCCGGACGCGTCAAGGATGACCCGCGCAAGCCTCCCATCCGCCGACCGACGCCGTCGGGTCGACTTTGCAGGGAGCTGAGATAAAGGCGCACCATTACTGGCTGCGCCCGACATCCCACCAATATTCGCGGCGGCTGTTCGGCATTGTACCGAGCGGCCGGGCTGAATAATCCTCATTAACCTCCCTCGGCGAGGATTCCGGCGGGACGAGCGCACGAGTCGACGGGGTGAGTTCATGCCGCACGGGACCTATTCGGGAACCTACTCGTCGATTGCCCTGGCGCCGGCCTATCCCGATGTAACGATCACGCTGTCCGGGCGAATCGGCGCGTCCGGCAATGCCGTCTCCGGCGGCACATTGCAGGCCTACTCGCTGTTCAATTTCGGCAGCATCACCTCGACCGGCGGCAGTGGGGTCGACCTCCTCGACGGCGGCGACATCGTCAACGGCAGCGCCTCGGACCCGGCGGCGCTGATCAGCGGCACGATCGGCGTCGAGATCTCCGGCGAAGGGACGATCGAGAACTTCGGTACGATCGTCGGGTCGAGCTATGCCGTTCAGTTTCTTGGCTATTACGCCGACCGGCTGATTATCCATTCCGGCGCCGCGTTCATCGGCGAGGTCCACGCCGGCGGCCTGGGGGCGATCGAGCTCGCTTCGGGTTCGACCGAGGGCACGATCACCGGGCTCGGCGTTCACTACTACGGTTTCACCACCCTCGACGTCGACGCCGGGGCCGACTGGATCGCCGCCGGCACGAATACCGTCTCGGGCTACGCCTATATCGCGCCCGGCGCGACGCTCGACGATACCGGAGCGATGACGATCGACGCCGGCGCATTCGTCGAGAATTACGGCGTGCTAGAGATCGACGGCGGCACGCTCCTGTCCTTCGGCGCGATCGACGGCCCTGGCCGGGTGATCCTCGACGGCGGCGGCACGCTGGAAAATCTCGGCCGCGTCGCCGTCGTCGGCGCGACCTATCCCGGCGTCTATATCGGCCTCGCGGGCGGAACCGTCATCAATGGCGGCGCGGCCGATACGACCGAGATGATTCAGGGCGCGGCCGGGATCGAGCTCGGCGGGCTGGGCATCGTCGAGAATATCGGCACGATCGACAGCACCTCCAACTTCGGAAGGGCCATCTACCTCAAGGCCGGCGGCACGATCGTCAACGGCGCCAGCGGCATCGCGGACAGTCTGATCGAGGGCTACTTCGCGGTCGTCGCCAAGTCCGGCACGGCAACGATCGAGAATCTCGGGCAGATCTTGGGGAATTTCGGCGTCATCCTGGGCGGCGGTGGCATGGTGTCGAATGGCGTCGCCGGCGCGCCGGGGGGACTGATCCGCGGGTCGAAACTTGGCGTGCTGGTGAAGGGCGCGCCGGGCACGGTCGAGAATTTCGGCACGATCGAGAGCACCGACACCTACGGCGTCTACGACTGCGGCGTGTACCTGCGTGCCGGCAGCAGTACG
>DATGFU010000439.1:0-4325 GCA_035308865.1 Allostellaceae bacterium
CGACCGCTACGAGCGCCGCGACGGCGTCTGGAAGATCGAGCACCGCACCTTCGTGATGGACTGGAACATCAACAAGGACCAGACCGACGCACCGCCGGCCGCGATCGTCGCCGCCGTCAAGACGCGCAGCGGCCGCTTCCCCAACGACCCGATCTACGGCGCCTGGAACGCCTGACCCGGCGCGCCGACCGGCTCTACCTGAGGGTTTCCCGCATGTGGTAGACGGGGTCGCCGTGGCCCCGCTCGCCGCGCGCCATGATCTCGACGAGCGGCGATTTCTCCCAGGTCGAGGAGTACGGGTGGTTCATGTTCCAGTCGTAGGCACGGCTGCGATGCTTGAACCGCCACTCGCCGTCGCGCTTCTCGTAATGGTCGAGGTAACGGCCGGCGTTGATGATCTCGCGCATCTCGCCGGTCTCGTCCGGGCCGCAGGCGTAGCAGATGAAATAGCTCTCAGACCAGGCATGGTCGCCCTCGAGCTCGATGTGCTGATGACAGACGCTGTGCGAGGTCGAGACGAGCTGCTTGAGGAACCCCATCACCCAGGGGACATGGTCCTGGACCGAGCCGTCGAAGAACGACGCGCTGTCCCAGGCATCGGGCCAGTAGACGCTGCGCAGCAGCGCCTCGTCCATCCGGTCGACGGCGCGGCTGTTGCGCGCGTTGACCTCTCGGATCGCCTCCTTGTCGACGAGCTCGCGGAACTGCCGGTATTCCTCGTCGGTGAGTTCCGGCATGAGGCTAGAACCCCATCTCGGCGGCAGTGGGCAGGCGATTGAGCGTCTGCCCGCCGCTCACCTGGATGATCTGGCCGGTCATGAAGCATTCGTCGCTGGCGACCCACAGCACCGCGCCGGCCTGGTCCTGGACGGTGCCGAGACGGCCCAGCGGGATCTCGTGCTCGAACGCCTTCTGGATCCCCGGATAAGCGAAGTAGCCCTCGGTCATGGCGCTGCGCGTGAAGCCCGGCGCCACCGCGTTGACCCGAATGTTCTTGCCACCGTATTCGACCGCGGCGACCCGGACGAGCTGATCGGCGGCCGCCTTGGTCGCCGAATAGGCGCCAAGCCCCGGCCCCGGCCGGTCCACGGTGAGCGACGAGGTGCTGACAATCGAACCGCCGTTCGCCATGCGCGCCGCCATCGCCTTGATGAAGAAGGCGGTGCCGATCAGATGCACGTCGACGACTGCCTGCATCGCCTCGCGCGTCATCTCGGCGATCGGACCGGACGCGTTCAATCCGGAGAAATTGACGGCGATGTCGAGCTTGCCGAAATGTGAGACGGCGGTGTCCGCGAGCGCGTTCAGCTGCTCCTCCGAGCCGACGTCGCAAGCGACGCCGACGCCGCCGATGGCGGCTGCCAGCGCCTCGACCGGGGCCAGGCGGCGCGCGGCCACGACGACCTTGGCTCCCTCCTCGGCGAACTGCCGCGCGGTGACGGCGCCCATGCTCTCCTCCGCCGAGGCCCCGAGGATCACCGCCACCTTGCCGTCGAGCCGCTTCATGACGTCTCCCACGATATGATTTATGAATCACGGATCATATAGCGGCCACTCACGAAATCCGTCAACAGGTATGCTGCTTGCGGCCCAGGCTATGACCCGCTATGACGGCCGTTCTTATCGCGCGTAAATCCTCTATTCATATGCCCGACTCTGATGTGCGCGTGAAAGAACGGGCCACGCATGTCGGGCGAAGAGCTGGGGTACAGAGGCCGATCACTGGGCGAGGTGTTGCGTGCGTAGGGCCTTACGGATCGGCGTCGCATTCCTCGGCCTCTGCTTGACCGTCGTCTTTTGGAAGGGCGCAGAGCGGTTCGTCCACGCAGCGGCGACATCGGCGTTCATCGGAGAATTCACGCTCGATTGGATACATTGGCGTGCGTTCGGCGCCCTGACCGTGAGCATGGCGCTCTACGGCCTGGGCATCCATTTATGGCGCCGCCTGGACGATTGGCTGCGATCAAGTCGTCCCGACTAGGCGGCTCCCTCAGTACTGGTACACCCCGCGCCCCGATTTGCGGCCGAGATAGCCGGCGCCGACGTATTCGCGCAGCAGCGGCGCCGGCCGGTATTTGGGATCGCCGAAATCCGCGTGCAGCACCTCGATCACGGCGAGCAGCGTGTCGAGCCCGATCAGGTCGGCGAGCGCCAGCGGCCCGATCGGGTGGCTGCAGCCGAGCTTCATGCCCTCGTCGATCTCCTCCGGCGTGGCGAGGCCCTCGGCCAATACGAAGAACGCCTCGTTCAGCATCGGCACCAGCAGCCGGTTGACCGCGAAGCCGGGCGAGTTCTTGACGCTGATCGGCGTCTTGCCGAACTGGCGGGCGGCCGCATCGAAGGCAGCGTGCGTTTCGTCGCTGGTCTGCAGCCCGCGGATGAGCTCGACCAGCGACATGATCGGCACCGGGTTGAAGAAATGCATGCCGCTGAACCGCTCGGGCCGCTTGAGCGCGGCGGCGAGATGCGTGATCGAAATCGACGAGGTGTTGGAGGCGACGAAGGCGGTTTCGTTGATCACCGCGTCGAGCTGCTTCAGGATCTTGACCTTGATTTCGTAGTTCTCGGTGGCGGCCTCGATCACCAGCCCGCAGCCCGCGAGATCGGCGTAGTCGGTGCTGGGCCGGATGCGGGCCATTGCCGCCGACTTGGCGGCGGCGTCGAGCGTGCCCTTCTTAACCATCCGGTCGAGGCGTCCGTCGATGCCGGACAGGCCACGCTGCACGGCCGCATCGGACACGTCGACCATCACGACATCGAAGCCGCCGGCGGCGGCCGTCTGCGCAATGCCGCTCCCCATGATCCCGGCGCCGATCACGCCGAGGGTCTTGTCCGTCATGCCAACTCTCCCGGTTACAGCCGCTCGAACACGGCCGCGATGCCCTGCCCGCCGCCGATGCACATGGTGACGAGCGCGTAGCGGCCGCCGGTGCGCTTGAGCTCGTAGACAGCCTTGACCGTGTTGATCGCGCCCGTGGCGCCCACCGGATGGCCGAGCGAGATGCCGGAGCCGTTGGGATTGACCTTGGCCGGGTCGAACTCGAGCACGCGCGAGACGGCGCAGGCCTGGGCCGCGAAGGCCTCGTTGGATTCGATCACATCCATGTCACCGACGGTCAGCTTCGCCCGCGACAGCACGCTGCGGGTGGCCGGGACCGGCCCCATGCCCATGCGCATCGGCGCGACGCCGGCATGGCCGTAGCTCACCAGCCGCGCCATCGGCTTGAGGCCGCGGCGCTCGGCCGTCTCCCGGTCCATCAGCACGAGCGCCGCCGCGCCGTCATTGATGCCCGAGGCGTTGCCGGGGGTGACCGTGCCGTCGCGCTGGAAGACGGCGCGCAGCTTGGCCAGATCCTCGAAGGCGAGATTGGGCCGGACATGCTCGTCCGTTTCGAACTGGGTCTCGCCCTTGCGGGACTTGATGGTGACCGGCAGGATCTGCTCCTTGAAGTACCCTTCCGCCGTCGCCCGCGCGGCGCGGCGGTGCGATTCGAGCGCCAGCGCGTCCTGGTCCGCGCGGGTGATCCCGTGCTCGGCCGCCACGGTCTCCGCCGTCATGCCCATATGGACCGTGTGGAACGGGTCGTTGAGCACGCCTTCCATCATGTCGACGAGCGGCGCGCTGCCCATGCGGACGCCCCAGCGGGCGCCCGGCACGAGATAGCCGCCGCGGCTCATGCTTTCGGCGCCGCCGGCGACCGCGATGTCGGCGTCGCCGAGCATGATCGACTGCGCCGCCGAGACCACCGCCTGCAGGCCCGAGCCGCAGAGCCGGTTCAGCGTCAGCGCCGGCGTCTCCTCGGCGATGCCGCCGTTCAGCGCGACCACGCGGGAGAGGTACATGTCCTTCGGCTCGGTATGGAGGATGTTGCCGAAGACGACATGGCCGACCTCCCGGCCCTCGACGTGCGCCCGCGCGAGCGCCTCGCGGACCACCATGGCGCCCAGCTCGGTCGGCGGGATGTCCTTGAGGCTGCCGCCGAAATCGCCGATCGCGGTGCGCACGCCGCTGACCACCACCACGTCTCGAATCATGTCATTCTCCCTGGTCCGTCACGGGACCGAAGCGAAGGCCACATGGCCGCGGCTGACGACCACCGCGTCGCGCTCGACGACGCGGCAGCGGAAGGCGGCCACGCCCGGGCCGGTCTCCCACATCTCGGTGCGGATCGTCTCGCCCGGATAAACCGGGCTCGACAGCCGCGCATCGAGCCGGCGCAACGACCCCGCATCGTTGTGCCCGAGCCGGCGCAGCAACGCACGCCCCGCGATCGCATAGGTGCACAGACCGTGCAGGGCAGGCCGCTCGAACCCGGCGCCCCTTG
>DATGFU010000440.1:0-2536 GCA_035308865.1 Allostellaceae bacterium
CACGTAAAGCCCATCCGGTCCAGGGCACCGGGGGCGAAATTCTCCACCAGCACATCGCAATGCTTCACCAGCTTCTCGAGCACCTGCTTGCCGCCGGGACTCTTGGTGTCCAGCGTGATCGAGCGCTTGTTGTGATTCAGCATCGTGAAGTACAGGCTGTCGACGCCGGGGATGTCGCGCAGCTGCTCGCGGGTGACGTCGCCGACACCGGCACGCTCGACCTTGATCACGTCTGCGCCGAACCAGGCGAGCAGCTGCGTGCACGTCGGGCCCGATTGCACGTGGGTGAAGTCGAGGATGCGGACGCCATCGAGTGCCTTGGCCATTGCGGTCTCCGGGAGCTTTTTATTTGTACATGGTCTGATTTTTGGTCCCGGGAGCGTATTCGCGCGGGTCGACCCAGATGTTGATCACGGCCGAGCGCTTGCGCTGCGCGACGGATTCACGGGCGCGACGCAGCGCCGGAGCGATCTGCGCAGGATCGCGCACCTCTTCGCCGTAGCCGCCGAGCATCTCGGCGAACTTGCCGAAGGGCACATCGCCGAGCAGGTTGCCGACGTTGCCGCGCTCTTCGCCGTACTTCGCCAGCTGGCCGTAGCGGATCTGGTTCATGGCGGAGTTGTTGCCCACCACCGCGATGTACGGGACGCCGAAGCGGTTGGCGGTCTCCATGTCGAAGGCGGTCATGCCGAAGGAGCCGTCGCCGTAGTAGCACAGCACTTCCTTGTTCGGCTGGGCGAGGCCGGCCGCGATGGCGAAGCCGGTGCCGACGCCGAGGGAGCCGAGCGCACCCGGATCCATCCACTGGCCGGGGCGCCGCGGCCGCACCGCCTGGGCCGAGATGGTCACCACGTCGCCGCCGTCGCCGATATAGATGGTGTTGTCGGCGAGGAACTCGTTGAGCTCGTAGGCGACCCGGTACGGGTGAATCGGTTGGTTGTTGGATTTGAAGAGTGGCATCAGCTTCTCGGTCGCCGCCTCCTCAGCCGCAGTCAGCTTCTTCATCCATTGCTGGCGTGCCTGGCGCTTGTCCTGCTTGAGGCGTCCCGAGGCCGCCTGCAGCACCGCGCCGAGAATCGCGCCCGGATGGCCGACCAGCCCCAGATCGATGTCGCGGTTCTTACCGACCGTGCGGTAGTCCATGTCGATCTGCACCAGCTTGAGCTTGTTGCTGATGCGCCGCCCGTAACCCATGCGGAAGTCGAACGGCGTGCCGACGATGACGATGACGTCGGCCTCCGCGAAGGCGTTGCTGCGCGTGCGGTCGAAATGGTGCGGGTCGCCGGGCGGCAGGAGTCCGCGGCTGCCGCCGTTGAAGTAACCGGGAATGTCGAGGCCGCGCAGCAGCGCGATCGCTTCCTCGTAGCCGCGCGCGGTCCACACCTGTTGCCCATAGAGGATCGCCGGCCGCTCGGAATTGACCAGGAGGTCGGCGAGCTTCTCGATGTCGCGCGGGTCCCCGAGTGAGCGAGTCGAGGCCCGATAATGGCCGGGCTTCGGCACGACCGCCTTGGTGGCGTCCACTTCCCGGTCGAGCACGTCGCGCGGGATCTCGAGGTACACCGGTCCCGGCGCCCCGTTGAACGCCTCGCGCGCGGCCATCGCCACCATGTCGGCGACGCGCTCGGTGCTCGGCACCGTCGCGGCGAATTTGGTGATCGGCGACATCATGTCGACGTGCGGCAGATCCTGCAGCGAGCCCATCTTGTGCTGCGTGAGTGCGCCCTGACCGCCGATGTGCAGCACCGGGCTTTCGGAGCGGAACGCGGTCGCAATCCCGGTCACCGCGTTGGTGCAGCCGGGGCCCGCCGTGGTCACCACGCAGCCGAGCCTGCCGGTCTGGCGCGCATAACCGTCGGCGGCGTGGGCTGCAACCTGCTCGTGGCGCACGTCGATGATGCGGATGCCCTCATCGATGCAGCCGTCATAGATGTCGATGATGTGGCCGCCGCAGAGCGTGAAGATGGTGTCGACGCCCTCGTTCTTGAGGGCCTTGGCTACCAGGTGACCGCCGGAGACGATGCCTTCTGCACGGTTCTTGCGCTGCAGAGTGTCTTCCGCGGTTGTGGACTTCGGCGAAGCTGCGGGTACCGGGGTTGCAGCGTTCATGGAGCCTCCTGCAAGTCGTCAAAGGGAGCAGGCGGCGCGGCCGCCGAGCGGCCGCGCCCCCGCAATACCGAGGTTGTCGTACTTCCGTGAGTCGAGGTAAACGTGCTCAGCTCCCCGGGGCGTGCAGTGCCCCGCCAGCGGCAGCGACTTTCGGACCGGTCGCAGTCTCGCGGCGGACCGCGTCGAAGTGCCGCGCGCGCATCGGCTTGAGCACGAACAGGCCGAGCGCGGCGGCGATCAGATTGAACGTCATGGCGATGAAAAACACGGTGTTCCACCCATGAGCGACGCCGAGCTTGGTCGCGAACGGCACCAGGAGCGACCCGGCGCCCTTGGCCGTGTACAGCATGCCGGCATTGGCGGCGGCGAACTTGGCGCCGAAGGTATCGCCCTGCGTCGCGGGGAAGAGGCTGTAGATCTCGCCGAA
>DATGFU010000441.1:0-8673 GCA_035308865.1 Allostellaceae bacterium
CAGCCGGCCGAGCCGGCGCCGACGATGATGTAGTCGTACCTCCCGTCGAGCGACGACGCTTCAGGCGTCGATCGGGCCGTCGTCACTTCTTCGGCTGATAATCGCCGTTGGCGAACAGGTTGGCTTCCCGGTTCCGTCTCGGCACCAGCACGCCGCCGTTGGTCTTCGTCTTCCGGATCAGGTCCGGCATGGCCGCGAAGTCGCCCTTGTTGAGCGTCGGGGCCAAGACCTGAATGCCGCCGACATTGGCGTTGAAGGTGAAGCTGACGAGCGCGTCGACCTGGTTCTGAGACAGCGCGACATTGACGTTGTCGTTGACGATGTTCAGGGCGTTGGCGAAGCGGGACTCGGTCTGGTCGCGCGGCGCCACCTCGCCCGGCCTGCAGGGTCCCCTGTGAACCAGCTGCCCGACGAAGATCGTGCAGTTGCCCTTCCCTTCCGGGTTCAGGCGACAGCCGAACGTGTCATCATCATAGAGGTTGGGGCAGAACCCCTCGATCAGCGGGAGCTTGATGAAGGCCTTGCCGCTGTCGCTCAACACGTAAGGGGCCGTTTTCGCAGCCGGCGCCGCCGGCTTGGCAGCATCGGGAGCCGGTGCGGGCTTCGGCTTTTCGGCCGATGGCGGTTCGCAGGCCCGCAGGCATACGGATCGCGCCGCCAGGCACGACATCGGGTCGCCGCGTTTCCGGCAATCATCGAACTGCTGTTCGCACCGATCGAGACAGTCCTTGGAGGCGCCAGCCATCGGTTGCGCAGCGCCGCTGTCACCGCCGTCGGGTGCCGGCGCCTGTGGGGCGTCCGCCTTTTCCGGATCATTGCCGGCCGGTTGCCGGGCGACCCGCGGCGCCGCCGCCCGCTGCTGAACCACGTGGGTCAACTCATGCGCCAGGAGATGGACACCCTCGGCGGTCGCAGGCGCATACCGCCCGCTGTCGAACACGATGTCACGCCCGACCGTGTACGCGGTCGCGTTCACCTGGCGTGCCGAGGCCGCGGCCGCGGCATCCCGATGAATGCGCACGTCGCCGAAATCATGTCCGAAGCGCGGCTCCATGAATTCGCGCGTCGAACCTTCGAGCTTCTCGCCGGGCGCGCGCAGCGTGTCATGGATGCTGGCAGGCGCCGTGGCCGCGCCGATACTTGCCGAGGCCTGCTTGGCCTGCAGCTTCGACGCATCCTCGTCGGCGCACTCGGCGCATTTGCGTTGGACGGCCGTCACCTGATCGGCGACGCGCTCGGCCTCCTGCTCCAGCGGGTCATCCACCGGGCCGACGGCAAGCTTGGCCTGCAGGCGCGGCGCCGCGGTCGCCAACCGGCGCAGCGCCGCCTGATTTCCGAAGCGTGTGCGATAGCCGGACAATGGCATCGGCGCGCGCACGGCGCCCTTGTGAGCCTCGGTGGAGCGGTGTTGAATCGCGCAGCGCATTGCATGCCCTCCGCCGTACCGTCGCGGCAGCAGGGTACAGGCCGCTCGACCCGGCAGCAACATGCAGGTGAGTTCGATCAACGACTTTCGCCGATGCCTCAACGCCCGCCAGAATGGACAAGTCAGCAGATGACCCCGACATGAGACATGCCGCTTGCAGCTGCGGGCAGCTCCACCTGACATGCGAGGGCGAGCCGGTCCGGATCTCGATGTGCCATTGCCTCGCGTGCCAGCGCCGCACCGGCGCCGTCACCAGCAATCAGGCGTGGTTCCCGCGCGCCCAGGTGGCGGAGATTGCCGGCGAGGCCAGCGAGTACACGAGGATTGCGGATAGCGGAAACGCCGTGACCTTCCGCTTCTGCCCGACCTGCGGCTCGACGGTCTGGTGGGAGGCGGCGCTTCGTCCGGGGTTGATCGCCGTAGCGGTCGGCGCCTTTGCCGACCCCAGCTTCCCGGCCGCCCGGCTCTCGGTCTGGGAAGAGCACCGGCACAATTGGATCGACATTGCCGACGGCGTGGAGGTCGTGCGTTCCGCGTCGGGATAGTTTCCGAGCCTGGGCGACCCGCCAACGGCGCCCCTCGTGCCGGCACCGTACGGATGCGCCCTGGAGCCTTATTCCATCCCATTCTGCGGGTTCCGAAGGGCTTTGCCCGGCAGGAATACTGCGGTGTCCGGGTGCGTCGGGGGTTCGAGGCAAGAAAGAGCTGACTGCGAGACGATCTCGTCGTCGCCTGCCTTGCCTCGTCCCTATGACTCTCATCGGAGCGCAGGAAATGACCGATCAAGATGCCTCGCCGACAGCCGTGCCGGAAGCCGCTTCGCCGCGCACGCACCGCACCGGGCGCCGCCGGTTCCTGAAGGGGGCCGGCCTCGCCGGTGCCGCCGTCACTGCCGGCGTGCTGCTCGATACGGAGGGTCGTGCGCAGACCCATTCCAACGAAAGGAAGCTGCGCCGCGGCGATGCGGCGGTGCTGCGGCTGGCCGCCGCGGCCGAGCTCATCGAGACCGACCTGTGGCAGCAATATGCCGAGCTCGGCGGCGTGACCAGCGGCGCGCCCAATCCGTACCAGCTGGCCTTCGCCAATCTCGACGGCGACGGCTCGCAATACATCACCAGCAACACGCTCGACGAGTTCACCCACGCGGATTTCATCAACGCCTATCTCGCCTCCAAAGGCGAGCGCACGGTCAATCTCGATCAGTTCCGTACGCTGCCCAGCAGCCAGGCCACCGGCGCGCAGCAGATCGGCCGGCTGACCAACCTGACGAAGCTAAGCGTGGATACGAGCTGGTACACGCGGTACCGCAGCGCGCAGAGTCCGGATTTCGGCGCGAGCTTCCCGCAGGCGCTGCCGGCGCTGGCCGCCGGCCAGTTCACGGCAATCCCCCGCACCGACGACGACTTCACCGACCCGAACCACATCCAGGCGATCGCCAACACCGCAGCCTTCCATTTCGGCTCCATCGAGCAGGGCGGCACCAGCCTTTACGCGACGCTCGGCCAGAGCGTCACCAGCGCCGAGGTGCTGCGAATCATGTTCGGCATCGGCGGCGACGAGATCGCCCATTTCCTCGAATGGGTGGACTTCGCCGGCAACGGCGTGCAGGGGCCGGTGGCGCCCTTCACCGACCCGACCAACGGCCTCACCTTCCCCGACTTCAACGCGACCGGGAACCCGCTGCTGCAGACCAATCTCATCTTCCCGGTTCCCTGCACCTTCATCAGCAAGTCGCTGCCGCCTGTCGCCGTGATCCGGCCGATCACGCATCAGCACTTCACCGCCGTCGGCGCGATCGAAGGGCTGCGCGACAGCGGGCTCTTCATCGGCCAGCACCGATCCTTCCTCGACCTCCTCTTCGATCTCGCGGTCGAGGCGGACGAGGCCAGGCGCGACGACTGACATCTCATGCGGCGGGGCGGCCCTGGCCGCTCCGCATCCAATCCTCCGCTCTCCCGCTTCACGCGATCACCAGAATGCGGCATTCTAGGCGCGGCTCACGCTCGCGGGGATGCGTCATCTGGGGATGTCGGTGCGCCTTGGCCAGGCGCCCTACTCACGAGGAGACAGCAGGATGAGGATCAAATCCACGTCCGCCGCGGCGTTTGCCGCGGTCGGAATGCTTGCGTTGGCGTCCGGGGCGTCGCATGCGACGGCCGAGACCGAGCAACGGCTGGTCAACCGGCCCATCGACGACCGCCAGACGGAGGAGCTGGCCGGCAACACCCGACCGGAGGCGAAGGCGCAGAATGATCGCGGCCGGGTCTCGGACGGCCTGCCGCTCGAGCACATGCAGCTGCTGCTGCGGCGCCCGTCCGATGCCGAGGCGGCGCTGACGCAACTCATCGACAGCCTGCACGACCGGTCGTCGCCCAACTACCATCAGTGGCTCACCGCCGAGCAGTTCGGCCGCGAGTACGGCCCGGCCGAGGCCGACATTGCCGCGGTGTCCGGCTGGCTCGCCAGCCACGGCTTCACGGTCGGCGGGCTCTCGGAGGGGCGCACCGTCATCGATTTCTCAGGCACGGCCGGAGAGGTTCGCGAAGCCTTCCATACCGAGATCCACCAGCTCGACGTTCGCGGCGCACGGCACATCGCCAATATGAGCGATCCGCGCATTCCGGCGGCGCTGGCGGGCGTCGTCGAAGGCATCGTCTCGCTGCACGACTTCCGGCCCCATACCAATTACAAGCCGAAGCCCGCCTACACCTTCTCCAGCGGCGGCAGCACCTTCCAGGCGGTCGTGCCGGGCGATCTCGCGACGATCTACAACTTCACCCCGCAGTTCAAGGCGGGCATCTCGGGCCAGGGCCAGACGGTCATCGTGATCGAGGACACCAATGTCTTCTCGACCGCCGACTGGACCAAGTTCCGCTCGACTTTCGGGCTCTCCAGCTACACTTCCGGATCGTTCTCGCAGATCCATCCGAGCGGCAGCGCGAGCTGCACCAATCCCGGCGTGGTCGCGGGCGACGAGGGCGAGGCGGAGCTGGACGCGGAATGGGCCAGCGCCGCGGCGCCGAGCGCGACGATCAAGCTCGCCTCGTGCTCGGACACCAGCACTTTCGGCGGCCTGATCGCGCTGGAGAACCTGGTCAACAGTGCGAGCCCGCCGGCCATCGTCAGCATCAGCTATGGCGAATGCGAGGCCGAGAACGGGGCGACGGCGAACGCCGCCTACAATTCGACCTACAAGCAGGGCGTGGCTGAGGGGATGTCGATCTACGTCTCGGCCGGCGATGAAGGGGCGGCGAGTTGCGATGCCGACCTGTCGAACGCCACGCACGGCATCGGCGTCAGCGGCTTCGCCTCGACCCCGTACAACGTCGCGGTCGGCGGCACCGATTTCGGTGACACCTTTGCCGGCACCACCGGCACCTACTGGAATTCGACCAACAGCTCCACCTACGAGTCGGCGAAATCGTACATCAACGAGATCCCCTGGAATGACTCGTGCGCCAGCGTGCTGATCGCCACCGCCTCGGGCTACGCCACGACCTACGGCTCGGCCGGGTTCTGCAACAGCGCCACGGGGAAGGCCGATTATCTCACGACCGCGAGCGGCAGCGGCGGACCCAGCCGCTGCGCGACCGGCAAGCCGGCCACCGCGGGTGTGGTCGGCGGCACCTGCGCGGGCTATGCCAAGCCGTCCTGGCAGTCGCTGGTCGGCTTCGCAGGCACGTTCCGCAGCCTGCCCGACGTCTCGCTCTTTGCAGCCAACGGCGTGTGGGGCCATTACTACGTCTATTGCGATTCCGACACGGCCGACGGCGGCGCGCCCTGCACCGGAGCACCGAGCAACTGGGCCGGGGCCGGAGGCACCTCCTTCTCTTCACCAATCTGGGCCGGCATCCAGGCGCTGGTGAACCAGAAGACGGGCGCCAAGCAGGGCAACCCGAACCCCACCTTCTACTCGCTCGCCCGGACCGAGTACGGTACCAGCGGAAGCACTACCTGCAACTCGAGCAAGGGCAAGGCGGTCGCCTCATCCTGCATCTTCTACGACGTGACGCAGGGCGACATGGACGTGAACTGCACCGGCACCCACAACTGCTACCGCCCGAGCGGCACTTACGGCGTGCTCTCGACCAGCAATACCGCCTACGCGAAGGCGTATGGAACCGGCAAGGGCTGGGACTTCGCGACGGGGATCGGCACCGTGAACGTGAACAACCTCGTCAACAACTGGTGAGGCTCCCCGTCGGCAGAGAGCAGACGAGCAGGCTCTTCAGTAGGCCTGACTCGATTCAACGCGACCTGGACTGGCACCGTCGCCGAGATCAAGCGACGAGCGCCAATGATCGCCAGTCCGGGCGTTGAATACTCGCGACGCCGAAGGTAGCCGCGCGATGCGGGCACTGATATCTTGCCCGAGTCGGTATGGTTGCAATCGCTTTCCTTCGATAGCGCGGGGTCGAGGGCCTCGCGGAAATCGTCGTGGGTCGACACTTCAAGCATTCGGCGATGATACCTTTTCCACCGGGATCGCCGCTTTTTCGATGTTGAAGCGGCAGTTGCGCAAGCCGCCCGTTCCGCAGTCTTCGCGGCAAACCCAGCAAACGTTGGTGTCTTGTCAATAATTTCCGTACTATACTGACTGTGGCTTCGAGCGCGTCTGCACTGCGGCTATTGGAGGGGAGGCGTCGTCATATGCATCATCCAACGGACGAAACGACCGATCTGCGCAATCTCGCCGGACGTATTGCTGCCGCCGGCAGCCTCGATCCGGAAGAGCTTGACTCGCTGGTCGTGCTGGCGACGCGGGTCGCGGCCTCGCTGCGCGAATCGATCGCCCTGCAACGGGCGGCGCTGATGCACCGGGTCGAGGCAGCGCTCGCCGCCTTCCCGGAACTCGCCGGCAAGTCGATGATCCGGACCGAGGCGGCGGGAGAGACGGGCATCGGCGAGATCGAACAGCTCGCGGAGGCATCGCGCACGGCCGCCGCCCGCCTGGACTCCTCGAAGCATGCCCTGAGCTCGGCCATGCAGGCGGACAATTACGACGAGATCGTCCGGATCGGCAGCGATGCCAAGATGGCCCAGGCTGCCTTGAGCGCCGCCGAAGAGGGCGCACGGCAATGGGTCTCGCGTTATGCGATCGAGGGCCTGGGCGATACCGTCCTGCAGCTTCGCGAGCCGGCCACCGAGGCCGCCCCGGCCATGGAAGAGGCGGCGCCCGAGGGGAGCCATTCCCCGTTCACCGTATCGGCCCTCAACCTGTTCGGGCGGAAATCCACGGTCAACTGACGACGCAACGCACGCAGCCCGCTCGCACCGCGCTCTGATTCAAATATTTAGAGACGGATTCAGCGGTCAGGTCGTGCCGACCTGACCGCATCCGGCTCTAGGCCGGCGCTCCCGCGCCGGCGAGTTCCTTGAGCGGCATCGAAGTGTCCGCGAGCCTCGCCCGATCGGCAATGACAGATTTCGCGACCAGAATTCTCCCCTGCACGTAGTCGCGAACGGCGTTGACGCAGTCTAGGGCGATGACGGCGCCTCGCCGCAGATAGACGACCGAAAAGCTGCGCGATGCAGGCTCGCCACGGATCACCAGATCGTCGAACCCCCGCGAGAGCCCGACCGTCTGGAGCCGGATGTCGTATTGGTTCGACCAGAACCACGGGACGGCATTGTAAGGTGCGTGCACGCCGCAGATCGTCTTCGCCGCGATGATCGCCTGGTCGTTGGCGTTCTGCACCGATTCCAGGCGGACCCAGTCGCCTTCCGCATAGGAATTGCGGTGCTCGGCGCAATCGCCGATGGCGAAGATGTCAGGCAGGCTCGTCCGGCAATGCTCGTCGACACGGACGCCGTTTCCCCCCTCCGCCTCTGCCGCGAGGAGCGGCTCGACCGCCGGCACGATCCCGATGCCGACGATGACCATCTCGGTCGGCAGCACCTCACCATCCGAGAGGCGCACGCCAGAGGCCAGGCCATTCTCGGTTTCGATCGCGGTCACGGTGGCCCCGAGCCGGACATCGACCCCGTGCGCCCGGTGCTCGGCCTCGAAGAAGCGCGAGAGCGGCTCCCCCGCGACCCGTGCCAGCACGCGGTCGAGCGCCTCCAGCACGGTGACCTTCTTGCCGAGCTTGGTCAGCACGGCCGCCGCCTCCAGGCCGATATACCCGCCGCCGATCACCACCGCATGCTCGACCTGCGGCATCTCCGCCATCATCCGGTCAACGTCGGGCCGGTTGCGCACGGTGTGCATCCGGCCGGCATCGCCGCCTGGGCAGGTCAGCCGACGCGCATGCCCGCCGGCCGCCCAGATCAGCTTGCCATACCCGATCGTGGCACCGTCCTTGGTCGTGATCTCGTGGCGGGCCGGGTCGACGAGAATGACCTGCCGCCCCAGCAGCATCGAAACGTTGCGGGACGCCCAGCCCTCCGCCGTCAGGAACGGCAGCCTGTCGAACTCCCTCTCGCCGGAGAGATACTCCTTGGAGAGCGGCGGCCGCTCGTAGGGCAGGTCGCGCTCGCCGCCGACAATCGCGACGGTTCCGGGGAATTTCTGCTGACGAAGCGACATCGCCGCCTGCGCACCGCCATGGCCGCCGCCTACAATCACGACGTCATACGCTTCTGCCACCGATCCCTCCCCTGCCGCGTTCCGCGGCGCGCGTTTCGTCCAAACACATAGCAAGCAATGCGCCGCTGGCCCACCATGCGGCGCTCAAGTGCCGGCCGTGCCATCGAGGACTCCACACTGGAAGCCCGCGGCGATCGCCGCGTCGAGATCCTCCGGAGTGTCGATGTCGAGGGCGAGGCCCGACCGCGACACCACCCGACCGGGACCGCCCGCCTGCGCGCGATGGAGCGCGAAGCTGTCGCGGCCGAAGCGGAAGGGAAAGTCCCGCCCGTCGGCGATGGCGAGCGCATTCGTGCCGGTACCATGCCGATCGGGGGCGATCGCCAACCCCGCCTCGGCCGCAGCCGCCACGAGCGCGGTCACGTCCGCGGCCGCGAGCAACGGCAGATCGGCATGGATCACGACGAGACGCTGCGGCCGCAGACTGGCGCGCGCCGCCTCCAGCTCGCCATTGAGGCCGCGCCCGCGATCCTCGAGCCAGCCGCCGGTCCAACCGATGGGACGCTCCTGCGAGAGAACCGCGACCGACCCGATCGCCGACACTTCGCCCAGCACGGCGACGACGTGGCGGAACAGCTGCTCGCCGAGCGCGGCCCTTGCATCCGGATCGAGCCTTCCCGCCAAGCGCCGCTTGCGTTCGGCGGCCGGCTTGAGCGGC
>DATGFU010000442.1:0-9844 GCA_035308865.1 Allostellaceae bacterium
GGCGGCGTGTCGATCTTCGCGCTGCAATTCGCCAGGGCCGCGGGCGCCCGAGTTATCGCGACCACGTCGCGCGCCGCACAGAAGGCGGAGCGGCTCAAGGCGCTCGGCGCCGTCGAGGTGATCGACACGGCGGCGGAGCCGGAGTGGGAGCAGGCCGTCGCGCGCCTCACCGGCGGCCGTGGCGCCGATTGCGTCGTCGAGGTCGGCGGCTCCGGCACGCTCAACCGCTCCTTCAAGTCGATGGCGCGCGGCGGCAAGGTGGCGCTGATCGGCGTGCTGACCGGCCACGGCCACGCGCCCGATCCCCATCTCCTGATGCTGAAGGCCGGCCACCTTCACGGCATCCTGGTCGGGGATCGGCGTCTGTTCGAGCAGATGCTGGCGGCGATCGAGGCGAACCGGATCGAGCCGGTGATCGATCGAGTCTTCCCGTTCGACGAGGCTGCTGACGCCTATCGCTACCAGCTCTCGGGCGGCTTCATGGGCAAGGTGGTCATCCGTATCTGAGCGCGCGTCGCTGCACGGGTGAAGGGCGGGCAGAGAATCCGGCGGGGAAGGCTGACGCCGCAGCGGGTTCCGCCGTCGGATCGTATTCTCCTCCGAATACATCTCCACAATCTATAAGTATAACCTAATTATGATAAAAAATTCCCGACAAGATTTCTTTCTTCGAGCGAACCATCGACATGATCTGTGGTAGATTTGTGAAGACGGGGTGTCGAACTCTTAACTGCTGTTCTCTGTGTTATCGATGCCATGACGCGGCTTTCATGGAAGTGTCACTTGGTCGCCCTTGCCGAGAGTCGGGAGGGTCTGCCCTTCGGCGGGAAGTTGTGCTAGTCTCCGCCTCAGCCGAATTCGGCTCAGCGACAGCCATAGACACGTTCCAGGGGAATCCCGTGCGACGGTTGAATCCTGCCCGGTCCGAGCCGGGTTCGCGGCTGGTGTTCGCGAGGCTCTTCGAGCGGCTGGACCCGCGCGAGCTCGCCCATGTCAGGCGCCACGTGCGGCTGATGCAGCGGCGCGGCTGGCGGGTGGCGGCTCTGGTGCTGAACTGGCTCTCGAACGGGCTGCTTTATCCGCTGGCGGCGGCGGGCGTGCTGGCACTGTGGGGGTGGCAGACCCTGCCGGCGATTCTTGTCGCCGGCGGCTCGATCCTCGCCGCGCACCTGATCTACCCGCGGATCAAGACGCGCTGCGGCCGGCTTCGCCCGTTCGATCTCGACCCATCGATCGCCACTTTGCTGAAGCCGCTCGACCGGCTGAGCTTTCCCAGCGGTCACACGATGACGGCGACGGCCGCCTTCCTGCCGCTGTCGGCGGTGCATCCCTACTGCGTGCCGGTCGTGGCGGCCGCAGTCGCCTCGATCGGCTGGGCGCGGCTCGCCGCCGGCCACCACTACCCGTCGGACTGCGTGGCGGGCGCGCTTATCGGGATCGCGATTGCCAGTCCGGGTGCGCTCTGGCTGGTGATGTGACGCCGGCCCGCCGGCGCGGCCCCGCTCAGAGCACTTCGAAGACGCTGTAAACCGGCCCGTCGGCGCGGCGATGACCGATGCCGACTGCCAGGATGCGGTTGAGCCAGTCGTAGTCGGGTGCGGCGGTCTCGAACATTGGGTCGATGCGGAAGTAATAGTCCGCCGCGTCCACGACTTCGCCTCGCTCGAGTCGCGCGATGACTTCGGCGGGGCCGTGGCGCAGGCCGCGATAGGTCATGCCGATGAGGGCGCCGTCAGTCGTCCGCAGCAGCGCCCGCACGTCGAGCGTCGTGCTGTTGTCTGTCCGCACCACCTGCCAGTCGGTGCAGTCGAGCACCTCGCCCGAGAGGCGCTCGCCCTCGAAGATACCGCCCGGCACCATGCCGACGCGCCGCACCCCGCCCGGCGTGCCGCCGACCAGCACCACCTTCCTGACGTCGAGCCGCATGACGAAGAGCGGCCGCGTGCGGAGCGCGCGCAGCGCCTCGGGCAGGTCGTCGGCGAGGGACGGGGACATGGGGGCCTCCGGGTGGAGCCTGCGATGCGAGCGCGGGGCGCGCGTCCGCGAGGCTGTTGTCGAAGAGCGCACGACACCTGCCGCACATGCTACACGAAATTGGCGCGGCGGAGTCGGCCCGGTCGCGACACGTTGTTTCGGCGCTACCTTCGCGCTCGATAAAATTTGACCTGCCTCAATGCACCCTCGACGGCGTCGGATATCCTTGGTGGTATCCGCCGCGTGAGGATGGCAGATGTCTCGGGCCTGCGAAGAACTGAACGAGGAGCATAGGCGCATCGTCCAAGTCCTCGACTGCCTGGAGCGGCAAGTGAATCGCTTCGCGGCGAACGAGCGTCCGGATTTCGACGTGATCGCCGCAACGGTTGAATATTTCCAGGGGTTTCCCGATCTCTGCCACCACCCGAAGGAGGACAGGATCTTCGATCTCCTGATGGCACGGGACGCGATCTCCGCGTGGATCGTGGGGGATTTGGAGCAGGCGCACCGACAGCTGGCCGAGAAGCTTCGGAGCTTCGCCGTATTGGTCCACGATGTTGCCTTGGATGCGGAGTTGCGACGCGACGAATTCGCCGCCGCGGCTCGCCGCTTCATCGAATCCCAGCGTCAGCATCTAGCCATGGAGGAAGCGAGCTTCTTCCCGGCCGCCGAGCGTGCTCTGACGCCGGAGGATTGGGTCGCGGTCGCGGCTGCCGCGCGGCAACTCGAAGCCCTGGACCGGGGTTCGACCGAATCGAAATTCGAGGCTTTGGCGCGTGACATCCGCGCGTGGGATTTGGAAGACCGGGCGACCGGGAGATCGGCCGCCACGCCGCGGCCGGTCTGACGCTGCAAGGCCATTTGTCCCGCGTCACGTCTCCGAGGCGGTGAGGCCTTGCCGCTCGTGCCACTCCGCGAGTGATTCCTTGAGATACTCGTCGAAGAGCTTGTCGTCGTCCCCATGGCGCTCGACCGAGACCCAGGGCGCCTTGGACCCCAACATAAGATGGGTCAGTGCCGGCGGCGTCGGCAGGTCGGTATCGATCGCCGAGGCGAAGGGATGGACGAGCTCCGGCCATTCCGGACTGAACGCCCGAAGCGCAGAAGCGCATTACGAGCAGAAATGCCGTTCCGCCGTGCTGATCTCCTCGCGGCCGTCCTCAACCATGCGCGCATGGTAGATTGTTATGTGCTCGCGGCCCTCGACCTCGAGGCTGCCGGCATCGCCGCCGAGATTGACCGCGTAGCCGCTCCCGCCCTGCGTCTCGCGGCCGATGCTGCAGTAGCAGCATCCCCCACCCTCGTCCCTCTCCCCGGCAGGAGTGAGGGACGAGGAGGGCATGGCGAGGGGGAATAGAGCCGGCTCTAGTGTTGTGACTCCAACGGTTGTCGCCTCTTTGTCGTCATGGCCGGACTTGTTCCGGCCATCCACGTCGGGCCGCTCGCCTGTTGCACGACGTGGATGTCCGGGACGAGCCCCATGGGCGCTAAGATAAGCTCGGATACGCTGGTGCGACCCCTCCCCCTTCCCCCTCCCGCAAGGGGAGGGGGTTTTCCGCCGTTGAATTCCCCCCTCCCCTTGCGGGAGGGGGAGGGGGTGCCCGCCGTAATGCTCCAGGCCAGCGGAAGCGCCTTATCTTAGCGCCTACGGGACGAGCCCGGGCATGACGGTTGGGAAGGTAAAGGGGCCATCCGTCAAAGTCGGGACACTAGCGCGCTTTGCATCCGGACTGGATCGGAACCGGAATGCCGCTCGTCATTGCGAGGAGCGGAGCGACGCGGCAATCCAGGGCCGGGGCACGGGGCTCTGGATTGCTTCGCCATGCTCGCAACGACGGTTGAAGTGGCGGGTGACTCCGAGCGATCGCGAACCGCTCTAGACGCGCCGGTAGGGCGCATAGACCGGCTCCCACTGCTTCGCCCGGATCGCGGCGACGAGCCTGTCTTCCGGCCAGGGCTCGGCCAGCCCCTCCGCCTGCGCCTGGCGGGCCGCCGCCAGGGCGACATGCTGCGAGATCTTCCGCAGGTCGACCAGCGGCGCCAGCAGCGGCGCGGTCGGATCGTGCCTCGCCGGCGACAGTTCCGCGAAGGCGCGGCCCGCCGCGAGGAACATCCCGTCCGAAATGCGCCGCGCCTTGGCGGCGATCGCGCCGAGACCGATGCCGGGATAGACATAGGCGTTGTTCGTCTGGTCGATCTTCGTGCTGCGGCCGCCGATCTCGACGGGCGGGAAGGGGCTGCCCGTGCCGATCAGCGCTTTTCCTCCGGTCCAGGCGAGGAGATCCTGCGGTGTGGCCTCGCTGCGCGCCGTCGGGTTGGACAGCGGGAAGATGATTGGCCGCTCGACATGCCGCGCCATCTCGCGGATCGCCGCCTCGGAGAACGCACCCGGCTGGCCCGATGTGCCGATCAGGACGGTCGGATGCGCGTTGGCGACGACGTCGAACAGCCCGATTTGACCCGGCGCCGCCAAGGTCCAGCCGGCCACCCCGTCGCGGGATTGCAGGAACGGCTCCTGGAAGGGCTGCAGCCCCGTCATGCCCTCGACCAGCAGGCCGGGCCGGTCGATGAGGTAGAACCGAATGCGCGCCTCGGCCTCGGGCACGCCCTCCGCGATCATCGCCCGCAGCATGAGCGCCGCGATGCCCGAGCCGGCGGAGCCCGCGCCCAGCACCGCCACGCGCTGCTGCGCCAGCGGCACGCCGGTGACGTTGATGGCGCTCAGCAGCGTGCCGACCGCGACCGCCGCGGTGCCCTGGATGTCGTCGTTGAAGGTGCAGAGCCGGTCGCGATACCGGGCGAGCAGCCGTCCGGCATTGCCGATCGCGAAATCCTCCCAGTGCAGCAGCACGTGCGGCCAGCGCGCCGAGACGGCATCGACGAAAGACGCGACGAAATCGTCGTATTCCTGGCCGCGCACGCGCTCATGCCGCCAGCCGATATAGACCGGGTCGTCGAGGCGCTCGCGGTTGTCCGTCCCGACATCGAGCAGGATCGGCAGGGTTGTGGACGGATGAAGCCCGGCGCAGGCCGTGTAGAGCGACAGCTTGCCGATCGGGATCCCCATGCCGCCGGCCCCCTGGTCGCCGAGGCCGAGGATGCGCTCGCCGTCGCTGACGACGATCACCTCGACGCCGTCGAAGCGCTTGTTGCTCAGGATCTGGGCGATCCGGTCCTTGTGCGGAATGCTGAGGAACAGGCCGCGCGGCTTGCGGAAGATATGGCTGAAGCGCTGGCAGCCGAGCCCGACCGTCGGCGTGTAGACGATCGGCATCATCTCCTCGATGTGCCGCGTCAGCAGCGCATAGAAGAGCGTCTCGTTCGAGTCCTGCAGGCCACGCAGGAAAATGTACTGCTCCAGCGGATCACTCAAAGCGCGGAAGGCGTCGAGCCGGCGCGCGATCTGCGAGTCCAGGGTCATGACATGCGGCGGCAGCAGCCCGTGCAGGTCGAACCCGTCCCGCTCGGCATCGGTGAAGGCCGTCCCCTTGTTCAGCAGAGGGTCGTTCAGCAGCTCGTAGCCGCTGAGCGACGTGGTCACGGGCGCGGACTCGGTGCCGTTCATGCCAGCCTCCATGCGCGAGAGCGACGGTCCAAAGGAGCGGGTGTCTGAAGGGTGGTTATCGCCTCGGCCGAGGGGCTAGCGCAAGGAGCGGCGAGGCGCGGCGTCCAGCACAAAACCGGACGCCACCTCCCGGTCGTGTGCCCGCTGGAATAGTGGCGCTTGCCATATCATGCCGCGAACATGGAGTATTGGTGGGCGCGACAAGGATCGAACTTGTGACCCCTACGATGTCAACGTAGTGCTCTACCGCTGAGCTACGCGCCCGCCCGGCCGCCCGCGGGGGGCGGTCCAAGAGGCGGTCTCCTACCGTCTTCCCCTTGCAGATGCAAGACCGCAGCCGATGCGTGGCGCGCCGCGCGGATTTGCGCTAGAGCATGCCCATGGAAGGCAGCTGCGCGTCGCCGCCCTTCGAGGTCCATTTGCCGCCGGGCCCGCGCGGACCGGCGGTCGTCGCCTCGCCGCACAGCGGCAGCGACTATCCGGCCGAGTTCGTGAAGTCGTCGCGGCTTGGCCCCCTGGCACTCCGTAAATCCGAGGATTGCTACGTCCACGAGCTGTTCGGCCGGGCGCCGGAGGCGGGAGCGCCGCTCATCCGCGCGCTCTTCCCGCGCGCCTATGTCGACGTCAACCGCGAGCCTTATGAGCTCGACCCGGCGATGTTCGAGGATGCGCTGCCCGATTTCGTCAACCGCACCTCGCCGCGGGTGGCGGTCGGGCTGGGCACGATCGCCGGCGTGGTTGCCGAGGGCGAGCCGATCTATCCGGGCAAGCTGCGCTTTGCCGAGGTCGAGGCGCGGCTCGACCGCTGCTATCGGCCCTACCACGCGGCGCTCGACGCGCTGCTGCAGGAGACGCTGGCGCAGTTCGGCTGCTGCCTGCTGATCGACGCGCATTCGATGCCGTCGGCGAGCGCCCGCGAGCCGTCGCGGAAGCGGGTCGATATCGTGCTGGGCGACCGCATGGGCACGGCCTGTCATTCGCTGGTCACGCGCACCGCCGAGCGGGTGCTGCGCCGGCGCGGCTACAGCGTGGCGCTGAACACGCCCTATGCCGGCGGCTTCACGACGCGGCATTACGGGCGGCCGCAGGACGAAATGCACTGCCTGCAGGTCGAGATCAACCGCTCGCTCTACATGGACGAGCGCACGCTCGCCCGTCGGCCGGGGCTGGGGCGTCTGGCATCTGATATGGCAGAGCTGGTCAAGACCCTCGCCGACCTCGCCCTCGACCTGCGGGGCAGCGGGCTTCGCGACGCGGCGCAGTGAACTTCCGAAGGCGGAACTAAAGAGGGCCGCATCTTGCGACGCGGCCCGAGTCTAGGGAGGAAACGCCTAAGAAGACGTACGGCAGATGCCGCACCGCAAAATGTGCCATCTCGCCACCGCGAAGGCAAGGGACAATTCGTCCGCCGCCCCCGGTTTTTGGTATACCAGACAATCGTCCACGATTCCAAACAGCTAGGGGATATGTTTCGCTGGAGATCTCGTAGGCAGTCTGCTCAATGATTGTGCAGCGCAGCAAGGTTCGAGGCCGATTCCGGCCTGTTGAGCCCATCAGTGCGACATATTCGTATCGGTGAGCTTGCCCGCCTCGAAGTCGCATTCATAGCGGTAGGGATGGAGCACGTTGGGGTCGCCGGCGCCGGCTTCGAGCGTGACGCGGCGGAAATCGCCGTCGCTCTCGACGGTCGGCCCGGCATCCTCGGCGAGCTGCATGGATCCCAGAGCCGCCTTGAACCGGTCGCGGCACTCGGTCACCAGCGGCGCCGTGTCCTGCAGCGTGGCGCCGGCCTGCGGGTCGGGGCCGTGGCTGAACGGCAGCCCGGTGGCGCAGGCGGCGAGCAGCGGCAGAATCACGAAGGCGACGGGGAAGCGGCCTGGCATCTCGAAGCTCCTTGTCGGTTCAGCCCATCGACGCCCAGAGGAAGACCAGCACGGCCGCGGCCCCGAGCAGGGTGCGGCCAGCATGCAGCGCCGCCCATCGTTTGATCAACGCCCGGCTGTCCGGCCCGGCGGCTTCCGGCGCCGTCGCCATGAGCCGCCGGTTGGTCGGCGCGATGGCGATCAGCGTAAGGGGCCAGTTGGCGACGAGGAGAACGGCGCCTGCGATCCAGCTCCAGACGCCGGTCTGCCACCATGCCAGCATCCCCAGCCCGAAGCCGATCAAGGCCAGCGGCGCTTGTATCGCAGCGCCCCGCTTGTAGGCGGGCTGCCACTCGGCGAGCAGCGCGCGGTCGTCGAGGGCGAGCCGGGCCGGCTGCTCGGCGACGTTGATATAGAGAGCCGCGCCGGTGAACAGCGAAGCCACCACCAGGGCGAGCTGACCCGCGATCACCACGAACCTCTCCCATCGCCGCGCGCTCCCCGTGATACTCCTGTTACGTCGGAGATTCATGGAACGCGGCTGCCGAGGGTTGACCGGCCGGGGCCGCCTCGGCCAGCTTCGCCATCATGTTGAGATTGTTCGTCGGGATCATGCTGCCGCCCGAGCAGCGCCTGTCCCTGTCGCGGATCTGTCTCGGGCTGCATGGCGCAAAATGGGTGGACCCGGGCAACCTGCACGTGACGATCCGCTTCATCGGCGAGGTCGACGACGGCACCGCCGCCGATATCGACGAGGCCCTCGCACGGATCAGGATCCCGGGCTTCGTGCTGTCGATCGCCGGGATCGGGCTGTTCGGTCCGGACGACCGGCCGCGCACCCTCTATGCCGGGGTGCAGCGCTCCGAGCCGCTGCTGCGCCTCCATGAGCGGGTCGAGCACGCGCTGATGCGGCTGCGGATGCCGCCGGAAGGAAGGCGGTTCATGCCGCATGTCACGCTGGCGCGGTTCCAGGGTCCGCGCGCCGAGGAGGTGCGCCGATTTGCCGCCGCCAATGCGCTCTTCCGGCTGGACCCGTTTCACGTCGAAAGCTTTCAACTTGTCGTCAGCCATCTCACGAAAAGCGGTTCGGTCTATGAGGACGCCGCGTCGTACCCCCTCTCGGGCTCGGCATAGGATCCGCTACCATGATCCGGGGCGACGAATCGCAAGTGATGCGCTAGGATTCGGCATCGGTGACGTGGTGCCCGCCAGGCAGCGGGTCGTGTGGAGCGAATGATCGATCGTACGAAGGCAGGGCCGGCAGCCTGCGCCGTCGGGTTTGGCGTGACCGCAGTTTTGGCCCTGTATCTGCCGCATCCCGCGCGGGCGGCGGAAGGCGGCGGCGACCAGGCGGTGCCGGTGACGCTGGGCACGGTCACGGCGGCCGACGTGCCGGTCTATGTACGCGGCCTCGGCACCGTGCAGGCCTACAACGCGGTCACGGTCAAGTCGCGGGTGGACGGGCAGATCACCCAGGTCTACTTCACCGAAGGCCAGGAGGTGAAGGCCGGCGACAAGCTCTTCCAGATCGATCCGCGCCCCTATCAGGCGACGCTGGACCAGGCGACCGCCGCGAAGACCCGCGACGAGGCCAGCCTGCATTCCGCCAGGCTCGATCTCGACCGCTACTCCGCGCTCGTCGGCAAGGGCTTCCAGACAAGGCAGAGCGTCGACCAGCAGAAGGGCACGGTCGATTCCGGCCAGGGCTCGGTGGCGCTCGACCAGGCGCAGATCGAAGCCGCGAAGCTCAATCTCGACTATGCCGACATCCGCTCGCCGATCGACGGCAGGACGGGCGCGCGGCTGGTCGATCTCGGCAATCTCGTCCAGGCGAGCGCCGGTACGGCGCTGGTCTCGATTACCCAGATCAAGCCGATCTACGTGTCCTTCACCGTGCCGCAGGAGCGGCTCGACGCGATCCGCGAGAACCATGCCAAGGCGCCGCTCGACGTCGACGTCTATTCCAACGACGACAAGACCAAGCTCGCGGCCGGCAAGCTCACCCTCATCGACAACCAGATCGATCCGACCACCGGGACGGTCAGGCTCAAGGCCACGTTCGCGAACCAGGACGAGCGGCTGTGGCCGGGCGCCTTCGTCAATGCCCGGCTGATCCTCACCGTGCACAAGAGCGCTGTGACGGTGCCGGCGCAGACGGTGATGTCGGGCACCGACGGCGCCTATGTCTACGTCGCCAAGGCCAACGACACGGTCGAGCGCCGCAACATCGAGGTCGCGCAGACCGAGAACGGCATCACCGACGTCGCCAAGGGGCTGAAGCTCGGCGAGAAGGTTGTCGTCTCCGGCCAGTACCGGCTGAGCGAGGGCGCCCGAATCAAAGCCGCCCCCTCGGGCACGCCGGCCGGTTGACCAGCATTATGAGACCGGGCGTTTCAGTCCTCCCTCTCCGCCCCTTGGGGGGGGAGAGGGTCGGGGTGAGGTG
>DATGFU010000443.1:0-2387 GCA_035308865.1 Allostellaceae bacterium
CTCGGCTGCGCCGCGCCGTTGGATACCAAGCCGAAAGAAGGTACAGGACGCCGGGCATGAATCCGGCTTCGGCGACGCCGAGAAGAAGTCGCAGCATGTAGAAGCTGATCGGCGACGAGACGAAGACCATCGCCCCGGATATCAGCCCCCAGGTGATCATAATGCGCGCGATCCACAGCCTCGCGCCCACCCTATGGAGCATGAGGTTGCTCGGGACCTCGCAGGCGATATAGCCGAGAAAGAACAGCCCTGCTCCGAAGCCGTAGACGGTTTCCGTCCAGCCGAGGTCCCCAAGCATCTGAAGCTTGGCAAATCCGACATTGGCCCGATCGATGTAGGCAGCGACGAAGCCGAGGCAGAGCAGCGGCACGATTCGCAAGGTTATCTTCCGGTAGACCTCGTCCTCGGTGGCGACCTGGTCGCGCAGTCGAGCCGTCACCACGCCCTCGCCCCCGAGAACCGACATGAACGGCTTCCGCTACAGCGGGACGATTTCGGGAAGCCGCGCGGCCGGCGGCGTGTTCCGGCTGCGATGCGTGCGGACGATGCCGTCGATGATCGTCATTCCCACGCCCGGGAGATCGCCGAGCCGGACACTATCGAGGACGTCTCGGCCGGCCGAGTGCTGTGCCTTGTCGATGAGCACGAAATCCGCCGTCCGCCCGACCTCGATCAGGCCCTGGTCGAGCCCGCGGATGCGCGCCGTGTTGCCCGTGGCGAAGCAAAACGCAACCTCGGGCGCCACGTCGCCGAGGCTCGACAGCATGGCGATCATGCGCAGGATCCCCAGCGGCTGCACCCCGGAGCCTGCAGGCGCATCGGTACCGAGGATGACGCGGTCGAGCTGCTTCAGCCCGGCGGCCACGCGCAGGGTGTGGAGCGCCGCTCGCTCGTTGCCGTTGTGCACCAATTCGAGCGCGCGGCCGCATTGCTCGCACAGGCATGTGATCTGGTCATCCGGAAGCGCGGTATGGCCGCCGTTGATGTGGCCAATGACGTCCGCGTCGGCGGCAAGCACCACGTCCTTGTCGATCAGGCCGGAGCCGGGGATCGACGGCCCGCCGGTATGGATCGTGCTTTGAATGCCGTACTTGCGCGCCCAGGCGACCATCTCTTGAGCCGTCTCGGCGTCCTTGACCGACCCCAGCCCGACCTCGCCCAGCAACCGCACGCCAGCCGCGGCGAGTTCCCTGAAGTCGTCCTCGACCATCCCATGCTCAATGATGGGAGCGCCCGCCAGGACCTTGACCCCGCCCGGACGGAACGCTTCGAAGCAACGTTGCGACGCGACCGCGAGAGCCTTGAGGCCGACGACGTCCTTCGGCCTGCCGGGCATATGCACCTCTCCGGCCGATATCATCGTTGTCACGCCGCCGTGTTGGCAGGAATCGATCCAGCCCAATTGGTTCTGGCGAGGGGTCCAATCCCCGGCGACCGGATGGACGTGACTGTCGATGAGTCCTGGGGCAAGCGCGACGCCGTGAGCGTCGACAATGCAGGCGGCCCCGCTCTCATCGACATCCTTTCGCGGGCCTACTGCTGCGATCCGTCCGTCGATCGCGACAATCGTATCGGCATCCAGGATCGGCTCGGCGATATCCCCTGTCAGCAAGAGCCCGATGTTGCGGATGACGAGCTTCGATCCCGACACGGGTCTGCCGGCATCTTCTTGAGCCATTCGGTCTCTCCGTCGCGACAATCATCTCATTTGTATACGAATAGTCCGTATATTGCGAGGTCGCAAGCCGATTGGTTACGATGGCTTCGACGACCTCCATCGGCGAAGCGATCAAGTCGCAGTCGTCAACAACGGCCTTGGCAACACCATATCGTTTGTGTACAAATGATATATCGTGGCGGTGTGGGCCCTGGCCCTGCCCTCCGCCATCGCCTGGAGCGCCGAGGGACCATGACTTACGTCGTCACCGAAGGATGCATACGCTGCAAGTACCAGGACTGCGTCGAAGTATGTCCGGTCGATTGCTTCTATGCGGGGGAATCGATGCTCGTCATTCACCCGGACGAATGCATCGATTGCGGCGTTTGCGAACCGGAATGCCCAGCGGACGCTATCGTCCCGAAGGGCGAAGAGCGGGCCGCGAAGTGGATATTGATCAACCGGCGCTTGGCTGAGCGATGGCCGAACATCACTCGGCGAGGCGATGTGCCGGCCGATGCTGACTACTGGAAGGAGATGAAAGACAAGACAGCCCTGCTGTCCGAATCCCCTGCCACATCATGACGGGCGAACTTGGTTTCGGCCTCGCCTTCGACGATCTCTACGCCCGCGAGGGGTTGATCCGGGTCGACCGGGCGTTCCTCGATCACCTTGCGGCCGCCGAGCCGGCGCTGCACGCGCGGCTGCTGGCGGGGCGGGCCGAGCCGTC
>DATGFU010000444.1:0-4044 GCA_035308865.1 Allostellaceae bacterium
TGCTACAGATTCTATCCGTCACCCTCTTCGAAAAAATCGAGCTGAAACAGGCGCTTAGCATCGAAGAATACAAACCGAATACTTGCGATAATCCTAACCAGCTGAATCTATTCGCCTTTTAACCGGACAGCAGTGATCTGATATCTATCTTCTCGGGCTCAATCCCGGAGGGAATTCGATCCGGCAGGCTAACGAGACGATCGGTTGGCATATCCGGCGCGCGCTCAACGAGCTTCCCGAAGCGTGGTCGGCCTATTGCGACGAAAGCTGGGAGGGAACATCACCGGGCACTTGCGGTATGCAGCCGCGTGTTAGGCATCTTATGAGCCGTCTCAAATTGGACCCTAGAGAAGTACCCTCCAGTAATGTCGTATTCGTGCGGTCCTCTCGCGAAGGCGACTTGAAAGAGGAAAAGCGGGAGTTGCTCCGATCCTGCTGGCCCATACATCAGGCAGTCATCGACCGCCTTGGTGTGAGGGTCATCCTGTGCATGGGGAAGACGGCGGGGGGATGGGTTCGAGATGAACTGGGCGCAAATACGCTCGTCGACCGTTTCGTCGAAATGAATAATCGTCGCTGGACAAGCGAGGCGCACGCAAACCAAAAAGGCCAAGAGGTCTTGACCATGACACATCCGAGTATCGCCGATTGGTGTGCCTGGGCGACCGATCCGACGGATTTTGTGGGTCGGGCACTGTCTCGTCGCCGGAATTAACTTGCGCAGAGAAGCGCAAGGAGAAAGGTAGTAGCGCGAGAAACGCGAGAAACGCGAGAAACGCGAGAAACCCGAGAAACGGGTCAGATTCGGGCGGACATCCGTCCGCCTCAACGCGTCCCACGTTTCCGTGATCTCCTCGGCGCATGGCTGCGCCCGACCCTTGGGCGGCAGCCGTAACCCTGCCGCCCGCCGCTGCCGCCTCCGCCGTGTCAGGCCGCCTTCTTCGCCGCCGCCCGGTTCATCACCCGCAGCTCGAAGTCGTTCTTCACCTCGTAGAGCCGGTCTTCCTCCTGCTTCAACGCGGCGGTGAGCGCGGTGATGACGGCCAGCTGGGGGGATGCGTTGAAGGCGATCGTCGTTGCGCGATCGGCGTCCACCTCCACTTGCCAGGTGGCGACGATGCCGCGGACGCCGTCCGGCGCGCTGCCGATATAGCACGACGCGTCGTCCACCTGCTTCATGAAGTCCGTCATCGCCTTGTCCGAGTCCACGTTGATCTTGGCCGCCTTTATTTCGCCGAGCTTCTTCACGTAGCTGATCAGCGCGGCCTTCGCCTGCTGCTGCAGCTTCTGCATCGCGGGATCCACCTCGCCCGGCCTGGCGAAGTTCTGGCCGAACACCGGATCGCTGATGAAGGCGCGGAGATGCGGGTTGTTGCCGATCGGCGTATCGGCGCAGTCCTTCGCGATGAACGCCCAGGTCTCGGCGATGTTCTTCAGGTCGGCCGCCATGTCATGGAGCTTCCAGAGCTGCTCGGTCTGCGCCGCCGCTTCGGCGATGATAATGTCGATCTCGCCCATCATCACCTTCAGCTCGGCGGTGATCGCCTTGTCCTCGCCCCTCGTGGCCTCGGCCAGGGCCTTCTGGTAGACCTTGCCGAGGCTCTCGATCTTCTCGCGGGCCCGCTCCGCCGCGCCGTAATCGCCCTTGCCGATCGCCGAATCGAGCGCGGCGCAGGCCGGCTCCAGGCCGCTCGCCGCCTTGTCGGTGGCGCCGGAGAGCGCGGCGCTCGGCTTCTTCTTGCCGGTCGCCTTCTCGTAGTTCTTCTTGATGAAAATCCATTCCTTCTTGAACGATTCGATAGCCATGGGAGTTTCCTTTCCGTGAGTGGTCGCGCCGGGACCGCCGGCCGGGATCTCGCCTGGATGCCGGCGGCAGCGCCTTGGGTTGGACTGATGTTCTGCCGGTTTCGGGTCCGGTCACCGCGGGCGGACAGGCGCCGCCTTGGGCAGCCGGAACCACGCTTTGAGGCGCCGGAGCGGCCAGAGCCACGACCCGAAGCCGCGGCGGGAAGCCGCCGGCGGGGACTGTCGTGCCGCGGCGACGTCAACGCCGAGAAACGCCTTCACCCATTCGTCCTTTGCTTGATCCGAAGACGTACGCATCTGCTGCTCCATCGAGGCTGATGGGCGGACGCTAGCGAGGTCGGGTGCGGATAGCCGTGATGCGCGTCACAGTTGTGAACGCTTTAGGGCCAACCGGCTTCGGTTTGCGGCGCCGGGCAAGAGAGTGGCCACGCCGCCGCCGCTTTTCCGAGCCCGGCGGGTTCCGCTGACACTCCACTAAATTTGCCACCCCTTCGGGCGGACATCCGTCCGCCTCAACGCGCCCCGCGTCTCCGTGCTCTCCTCGGCGCATGACAGCCGAGAAACGGAGAAACGTGTCAGATTGAATTTATCCGTAGCGGATGCGGCGGCCCAACTGCCGCCGGATCATGCCAACGGGATGCTCGTAGAAAGTGATCAGGATTCCATCAAGCGGGCAAGTTGCTCATCCGTCCGATTGACCGCCGTACGGCATCACCGTACGATGCCGACATGGTGATCCGGAGTGTCAGGCACAAAGGCCTGCTGCGCCTCATCGAGGACAACGACGCACGCGACCTGCGGCCCGACCTTGTCAGGGGTTGCGGAACATGCTCGCCGTGCTGATCACCGCCACTGGCATGGAGCAGGTCGTGGGGCCGCCCGGCTGGCGGATTCACCAGCTCAAAGGCGATCGCGCCGGTACCTGGAGCCTGTCGGTCAGCGGCAACTGGCGTCTGACCTTCGATCTCGAAGGCGGAGAGATCTGCAATCTCGACCTGGAGGACTATCACTGATGAGCAACGCACCGAGCAAGATCGGCATGGCGCCGCCGCATCCCGGCGAGTTCATCCGGGACGAAATCCTGAGTGAGTTGCACTTGAGCGTCAGTCGGGCGGCGGATGCGCTGGGCGTGCGGCGCGCCACGCTCTCCGACCTCGTGAACTGCAACGCCGCGCTCTCGCCGGAGATGGCGCTGCGGATCGAGAAGGCGTTCGGCGTGGACATGGAGATGCTGCTGCGGCTGCAGGCATGGCACGACGCCGATGCCATGCGCCGCCGCGCCGATGAAATCGACGTAAAGCGGTACGAACCGGCATAAGCGACCCCGAGTCTACCAATTCGACGGTCTTCGGAATTACCGCGCCGCGCCACAAGTATTAGCCGCCGCCCTGGGGCGGACATCCGTCCGCCTCAACACGGCCCCCGGCTCCATGTTCTCCTCGGCCCATGACTGCGCCCGCTCCCTCCACGCCCGACGCTCCGGCAGAGAGCATGGCCGACCGGCATCTCGCGATGCTGCGGCGGCTGCAGGAGATGGGCATGGCGCTGGCCGAGGCCGTGCACAAGAGCGGCGTCGAGGCGGAGGAGCCCGAGGTCAAGGCCCAGGCGGCGCTCGCCTTCTCGCGGGTCGCCCGCACGGTGCGCGATGCCATGGCGCTGGAGGCGGCGCTGGCCGGGGCGGCGCGGGACGACGCGCGCAAGGTCGCGACCTCCGACTGGATCGGCGGCACGATGCGCCGCACGGCGCGCTGCGCCCGGCGCCGGCGCAAGGTCCATACCGGCGTCATGCATGCCGCCCTTTTCGCCGATCCCACGAAGACCGAGCGGCACCATCACCAGAAGCTGCTCGACCAGCTCCGCGAGACGCTCAAGAACGACGAGTTCGAGCCGGTCCTGGACAGCCGGCCGATCGGCGACATCGTCGCCGTCCTCTGCAAGCGCTTCGGCATTCCCTTCGATCGCGAGCTCTTCGCCGGCCAGGACTGGATGATCGACGACGAGGAGTCGGCCTTCGACGCCGAGCTGCGCGCTCTCGCCGAGGAGGACGACGCCGAGGACGATGCGGCCGATCCCGAGGACGATGCGGCCGATCCCGAGGATGACGCCGCTCCCGAAGCCCGCCCGCCGCCCTGAGCCGGATCGCCGATTGCGGACCAGGCCGCGCCGCAGCCGAAACGCCTACCGCACGGCGAGATGGGCAGACAGCGTGAGGCCTAGTGCCCGGGCGACGCCGAGCAG
>DATGFU010000445.1:0-3388 GCA_035308865.1 Allostellaceae bacterium
CCTTGGTGCAGTCCTCGGGAACATCGGAACCTTCGACGCCGTGCATGTCGTCGCACTGGTTCGGCACGATATGGGCGTAGTTCGGGACGGTGCCGGCGGCAAGGTCGCGGTCGAGCTGGTCGAAGCCGACGATCTTGGCGGCCCGCGCCGGATCGGCCTGGACCCGCGCGAAACTGATGAACCCGTTGTGTTTTGCGGCGTAGAGCGCCGGGATGCGGCCTTTCGGGGTCGCGGCAGGGTCGGGCACGCGGATGGCGAGCGAGCCCGGTTCGGGAATGTCCTGGAAGTACCCTTTCCAGGTCAGGCCGTGCTCCTCCAGCTGATCGACCAGGGAGCGGCTGCGAATCGTGTGGTCGGGATAGCCCGTCGCCCCCGATTTCTCGCAATAGCGCTCGGTCGAGCCGGCGTGGCAGTAGAAGGCGTCGTCGTCGTGGATGCCGAAGGTGCTGCCGCCGACGATCGCGACGTAGTTGCCCTCGCTCGGATGCACCTCCGCGAAGAAGTTGGTGGCGATCCCGTAGGTATCGGCGAGGCGCTTCAGGTTGGGCGCCGTCTTGCCTGCCATCATCGGCCCGTAGCTCTGGTTTTCGGCGATGATCACCAGGATGTGGTCGTAGCGCGGCATGGACGGCTCGGCGGCGGCCGCGGAAATCCCGAACCCCAGGGCAGCAATGGCGGCGGTGCGCTTCACACCGGAAATGGAGCCGAAACGGGATCCCTTGACCATCAGTACCTTGCCCGAATGCTGAAGAGATAGGTCTGATCGTAGAACTCGCGCTGGATCGGCCGGCTCGCCACCTCGCTCTCGGTGAACTCGAGCGGCGTGTTGGTGAGATTCTTGGCATCGAACGACAGGGTGATGTGGTCCGTCACGTCGTAGCTGCCCTGGAAGTCGACGCGCATGCGCGGGCTCGAGAAGATGTCGGTGTCGCGGGTCGACCCGACCGAGAACACGTTGCGCGAGACGAAGGAGCTGGCAATCCGCAGGGTCCACGGCGCCTCCTCGTAGAACAGCGCGGCATTGAAGTTCTGCGGCGAGGTCGAGGGCAGCGGCTCGAACTCGCCGGGTCGGATCTGGCCGCGCGAGTGATTGTAAGTGTAATTACCGTCGAAGCCCAGCCCATCGAAAGGCTGCGGCAGGAAGGTGAACTGCTGTGTGTAGCCGAGCTCGATCCCCTGCGCCTCCGCCCCGCCGATGTTTTTGAAGCTGTTGAGCATGAAGACGTTGCCGCTATTGTTGAAATTGTTGAGGAATAGCGTCGTCGGGACGATGTAGTTGTCGAGCTCCTTGTCGAACAGGCCGAATGTCGCGATCCCGCCTTTCGGCAGGTAATACTCGATCGTCGCGTCGAAATTGAGCGAGGTCGTCGGCTTGAGGCCGGGATTGCCTTCCGAGACGGTGAACTGGGTATAGTCGATCGTCTTGGCCGCGGTGATCTGGTTGAAGCCGGGCCGGGCGATCGCGGTCGAGATCGCGGCGCGGGCGATGAGATCGTCCGCCAGCGTGTATTTCGCCTGAAACGACGGGAAGGCGTTGGTGTAGCTGGTCGAACTCGTGGTCGGGGTGATCAGCGTGGTGCCGTCCGGCTGGGTCGTTCCGACATTCGCGGCATAGCGTGCGTCGGTCGCCTCGACCCGCACGCCGCCGATCAGCCCGAGCTGGCCGATCGCGACCGTGTACATGCCGTACCCGGCATAGACGTTCTCGCTGTCGTGCTGGAACGCCTCCTGGTTCGAGATCATGTCGTCCAGCGGATCGGAGGCGAAGAGCTTGACCTTGCTGAACGCCGCCGGGCTGATGTTGGGCCCGATATTGTAGAGGCCGGTGTAGTAGACCGAGTCGGGCCCTTCGGCGAGCGTCGCCTCGCTCACAGTGCCGACCGGCGAGTAGGTGATCTGGTCCGAATTGTCGCTACGGATGCGGAAGCGCGCGCTGAACCCGAGCTTGACCTGGCCGTCATAGCTCATCAGCGGGACCGGGATCGTCGCGTCGATGGCGCCGGCCCACTCCCGGTCCGAGGACTGGAACGGCGAGTTCTGCACATTGCCCGGCGACAGCGTGTAGAGCGCCGGATTGGCGAGGTTCACGCCGGGCGAGCGCCAGGTGATCGCCGCGGGATTGGTGTTGTTGTAGACGAGATTCGGGATCGTCGGCCCGTCGAATTGGATGCCCCAGGCCGTGTCGGGCATGGCATCGAAGCCACCGGTCCAGGACACGCGATAGTCGAGCTTGACCGTGTCGGCGATCAGCGAGTGGCCGCCGGCCACATAGACCATGTTCTCGATCTTCTCGTCGGTGTTCGTCTTCTGCGTCGTCGCGTTGGCGTTGGTCACCGCGAACGAGCCGTCCGGCAGCGTGGCGAAGGTGCCGCCGTCGTTGGTTCCGTCGAGCCCGTGCAGCACGAGGTAGTGCTTGTCGGCCCGCTCCTCGTAACCGGAATCGAGCGCGCGGATGTAGAAGGTGTTGTTGGGATCCGGCTTGTAGTCGATCTCGCCGCCGCCGCCCTGCCGCGAGCGGTGGTATTCGTACCAGCGCATCTGCAGGTCGCTCAGCGTCTTGTTCGGCAGCGGCGGGCTGTCGGAATAGTCCTCCTCTTCATCGTCGATGCCGCGCGAATCGTCGTAGCGCGCGAAGGTGGCGATGATCGTGAACGGCCGGTCGCCGCCTGAATTCGCGTCTGGGTTCCACGGCGCCGTCGAGTCGGACAGGCCGAAGCTCGTGCCAACGGTGATGTCGCCCTTGTAGACCCCGGTGCTGCGCAGCGGCTCGAAGCCATAGCCGAGGGAGGCGTCGACGAAGGGTCGGCCGTCGGCCGGCAAGGTGCGCGGCAGGAGATTGATCACGCCGCCCAGGCCCTCGGCGTCGATATCCGGAGTCAGCGTCTTGATCACCTCGATGCCGCCGATCGCACCGGACGGGAAGGCATCGAAGGCGACGGCCCGCGAGCCGCCGAGCGGCGAGGACTGGTTCGACGGGGTGAGCCGCACGCCGTCAAAGGTCGTGCCGTTGAGATCGGCGTCCATGCCGCGGATATTGATGAACCGGCCTTCGCCGGAATCGGATTCCATCGAGATGCCCGGCACGCGCTGCAGCGCCTCGGCGATGGAGACGTCGGGCAGCTTCTCGATCTCGGTATAGGGCTGCACCTCGATGACGTTGGGCGCCTGCTCCTTCATCTCCTTCGCCTGCGCGCGATCACCGGTGGCGCTGGGCGCTACCTCGGTCTCGCCGGTCTCGGTCGTGCCGACCGCGCCGAGATTGGTCACCGGCGGAGGCGCCGGCGTCGGTGCCGGCGGCGGGTCTGCGAAGGCGTAGTGAACGTTCAGAGCCAGCAGGCTGCAGCCCGCGGCCAGCGCATGACGCGCCGTGCGACCCCTCGTCATCATG
>DATGFU010000446.1:0-7616 GCA_035308865.1 Allostellaceae bacterium
GGAGGCGCCTCCTGCACCCGCGGCCTGCTGGAATCGACCCGCACCACGTCGAGCACGACGATATGCGGCGGCAGCGGTTCGGCGAGATCAAGCTCGGCACGGTCGATGGCGAGGTCGCCGGTCACCTGCGGCGCCGCCACAGCACCCGAAACCTGGGCGTCGCCGCTGAGCACCGCCTTGACAAGGTCGCTCCGTGCACCGGTGAACGAGGCGACCCTCGCCTTGATGTCGAAGCGCGGCCCCTCGGCGGCAGCGAGGTCGAGCCGGCCGGAACCGGTGAGCCGCCCCGTCCCGCCGTCATTGGCTTCCAGCCGGGTCAGCTCAAATTGCCGCTCGTTGCCGGTCACCTCCAGCATCAGCCCGCGCAGGGTGAGCCCCGAGAGCTGGTTGTCGTAGCTGCCGTCGGTCACGGTAAGCTTGCCGCCCGCCTGCGGCGAGGCCGGCGTGCCGGCCACCGTGAGGTCGACGGTGTAGCCGCCGCTGATGCGGTCCTCACCGATCGGCGCCAGCTCGCTCAGCGCGTCCAGCCGCCCCTCGCCCTCGAGACGGGCCTGCAACGGCCCGTCGCGCCGCAGCGCCGGCACCGGTGCGAAGACGATCGGCACCGAGCCCGAAAACCCGATGGCGCCGCGGGCCTTCTCGGCGTCGACGCGGCCGCGGAAGGCGATCGCGCCGGGCGCGGAATCGACACGCGCCGAGATGTCGACCGCCGGCACGTCGCCGGCCCCGAGCTTCAGTCGGTCGAGTGTGGCCACGGCGTGCAGGTCGGGTGCTGCGACGGGTCCGTCGACCGATGCATCGAGCCCGAGCTGGCCCGACACGCCGTGGTGGCCGGCCAGCGCGGCGAAGGCGCCGACCGGCAGGGCGGTCGCCTTGAGCGCGGCGGAGACGGTCTTGCCGTCCCACCGCCCATGCCCAGACACGTGGCCGCCGGCGACATCGAGTTCCAGCCCGTCGAGCGTCACGGTGGAGCCGGCCCGCGTCGCGGTCAGCGGCTCGGCGAGGCCGAAGGTCAGCTGGTGATATTTCCCGCTGAACCGCGCCAGGGTGACGCGCTCCGTCGCGCCGGGCTGCGCGGTGCCGGCGCCGGTGATGCCGAAGGTCTCGCCCGCGATCTTGCCGGCGCCGGCGAGCGTGAGGTCGAAGCCCTTGCCGTCGGGGGACTGCGCGGAGACCTCGGCGTGCTCGATCGTGGAGCTACCCGCGGCAGCACCGCGCGCATTGATTCGGAGATTGCCACGGGGGCGGCCCGCCAAATCCGCGAGATGCGCCGTAGCCTGCAGCGACTTGACCGAGGCGGCGTCGCCGAAAGCGGCATCCTGGACCGCAAGGGTCGCATCGGCCGACTGGCCGGTCTTGGCGTCGAGCGCCAATGAAAGATCGGCCTTGCCCGCAACCTTCTCGCCGGTCACCGCGGACCATGGGGCGAGATCGCTTGAATGCAGCTTCACCGTGCCGCTCGCGTGCCCGGCCGAAATGTCGATTGCGAGATCGCCATGCGCCTCGGTACCGGGCGCGGTGAGGGACAGCCCCTCGATGCGCAGCTGGTCGCCGACCTGGCTGAGCGCTGCGGCGAGCCGGGCGTCGAGCGTGCCGGACCCGATCGTGGCGGTCACTCGGGCGGCACGCCGGCTCAGATCGTCGATCGCCATCTTCGCCGCGATCCGGTCGAGCTTCGCGGCGCCGGCAGTCACATGGCCGGTGAGCCCGAGCGTCGCGGCAGTACCAGTCCCGTCGGCGGTGAGCGTCACCGCGCCGGCGATGTCGTCGCCGAGCGCGCGGCCGAGCGGCCGAAGATCGGGCAGCGCCAGTGTTCCCTTGCCGCTGATGCGATCGCCGGTGGGATCGTAGCGGCCGGCGGCATCGAGCGACATCGCGGCGCCCTTGGCCGTCAATCCGCTCACTTCGATGGCGCCGGCCGCATCGCGCGTGACCGTGCCGTCGAGCGAGGCCGCAGGGCCGACCAGCGCGTCGACGGCAGGAATGCCGAGGCGGAGTCCGACCGTCGTTCCGCTCACATGCACCGTAGCCGCAGTGCCGTCCTGGCTCGTCGCGTCGATGCTCAGCCGGGCGCTGCCCGCAAGCCTGGCGAAGCGCGACAGATCGGCCGCGGCGAGCTCCGCCTTGCCGGTGATCGCGCTGCCCGCGAGGCGGCCCGATGCGGCGAGGTCGAGCCCCATGCCCGCCAGCTTCACCTGAGCGAGATCCACAGTCCGGCCATCGCGATCGCTTGTCACGTCGAGTGACCAGTCCACCGAATCGGGCGGCACGGCGCCCGTGACCACGCCGTCGAGCCGGCCATTGCCGGTGAGGTGAAGGCGCCGGGACGGGGCAGGGTCGAGCCGTAGTGACGCCGTCAGGCCGGCGATGGACTGCTCGCCGGAAGCGAGCCCGCTCCCCGACAGCGCGAGCTGCGCCTGCGGCGCATCGACCGTGCCGCCGACCGTCAGGTCGAGCTTGACCGCGCCGGCCAAATCCCGTCCGGCCAGCGCGGCGAAGGGCGCCAGCGTGCCGTCCACGGCCGCATGCCCCGAGACGTGGTCGCCCGTAGGATCGAAGCGTCCGTTCGCCGCGACCGAGCTCGCCGCCGCGGCGAGCTTGACGTGATCGACGTCGATGGCGCCGGAATCCGTGAGAGCCGCCGCAACGTCGAATGCCAGGCCGTCACTCACAGGGGCCTGCCAGGGCTCGGGCAGCAGCGCGGCGAAGCGGGCCTTGCCTTGCAGCGAAACATTCAGCGCCGTGGGCTGGCGTGCAAGGCCCAGCGTCGCGTCGATGTCGGAGTCCAGGCCGGCGGAGCCGGTCAGCGTGCCGTGCCAACCGGCCAACGGCCCTGCGCCGGTGAGATCCAGCTTCGTCGGCTTCTGCGGGGCGGACAGCGCGGACAGCGCAGCGCCGGTGGGGTCGGTGAGATGCACCGCGAGATCGAGCCGCGGTGGTGCGGCCGTCGCATCGTAAGTCGCATCGACGGCAAGGCTGCCCTCGACGCCGTCGATGCGGCGAACGCCGAGCGCGACGCGCGCCTTGTCGCGATGCAGCGCCCCCTCGCCATCGGCCGCCAGCGCGACATCGGTCCCCGCGACCGCCGCCGCGATGTCGATGCGGCCCACGCTCAGCCGGTCGAGCTCGATCCCCAGCGGCAGGTGCGGCAGCGCGAAGCCTGAGGACGGAGAGGAGGGTTGCGGGGACGGCGGCGGCGACTGCAGCAGCTCGATGGAGGCGGCCGACAGCGTCTCGATCCGCCCGGTGCCCTGGAGCAGCGCCGAGGCGTCGATATCGAGCGCCAGATCGCGCAGCCGCAGGAACGGCCCATCGGCTCCGGCCAGCTCGACCTGTCGGACGCGGATGCGGAAGGGCGCGCCGGAGAGGCCGGTGACCGTCGCCTTCCGGCCGGGTTCGGCCAGCGCCGATTCGAGTTGGGCGGTCAGCCAGGTCGACCCCACGTCGCTGCCGAGGAACCACAGCCCGCCCGCCACGACGGCCGCAACGACGCCGACGACAGCCAGCAGCGTCAGCGCCAGGCGGCGCAGCAGCTTCTTCGGTCGCGGCGGCTGGTTGGCGGTCATCAGAAGGCCTGGCCGAGGCTGACATAGATCTGGATCGGCGAGTCTCCCTCGGAATGCGGATTGAGCGGCGTGGCAACATCGAGGCGGAGCGGCCCGATCGCCGTGAAGTAGCGCAATCCGATCCCGGCCCCGAAATAGAGCTTGCCGTCGAGCTTCGGCAGCGGCGTCGCGTAGTCGGAGCCGGCATCGACAAAGGGCACGATCCCGATCGTATCGGTGATCTTCACGCGGACTTCCGCCGACCCGACGAGCAGCGACCGGCCGCCGATCGGATCGGAATACTGGTCGAGCGGTCCGGCCTTCTGGTAGCCGAACCCTCGCACCGATCCGCCGCCGCCGGCGAAGAACCGGTGGTCCTTCGGCATGGAATCGAGCGAGGCGCAGCAGCTCGCGCCGACGATGCCTTGCAGCGCCAGGATATAGTCGCCTGGCGGATCCAGCTTGAAATACGTCGAGCCGGCAAGCCGCGCCTGGACATAGGTCAGCTCCGAGCCGAGCGGCCGGAGATAGGGCGTCAGGTCGAGCGCCGCCCGGTAGCCGCGGGTCGGGTTCATGAGGTCGTCGGTGTCGTTCTCGCGCAGGAAAAGCGGCAGCCCGACCAGAGTGTAAACTCGGTAGTCGATCTTCTCGTCGATCCGCGCATGCTCGGCCAGGATGCTGTACCCGCCGGTCAGCTGCGGCGTGAAATTCTCCTCGAATCCGAGCGAGACCTTCTGGTCGAGGGCGCGGAAGGCGTCCTCCAGCTCGTTGGCGGCGCTGATCGCCGCCACGAAGTCCTGGTCGGTCCACAGCGCGTCGGGACGGCGGAACTTGAGGTTGAGCGAGCTGTCGGACTGGCCGCCGATGGCGGTCACGGAGAAATCCTCGGCCCCGCCGAAGATGTCGCGGTCCTCCCACGACACGTTGGCCTCGAGGCCGAGGCTGGTGTCGTAGCTGGCGCCGGCGCCGATCGTGTGGAGCGGCCGCTCGACCAGCGTAATCTTCATCGGCACCGTGCCGTCGGCCGCGACCGCACCGGACGGCACCACGGTCACCGTGCCGAAGAGGCCCGTCGTCACCAGGGTCTGGCGGGTGTCGTCGACCTGCGACTGGTCGTAGGACGCGCCCTCCTGCCATTTGATCCGGCGCTCGACATAGGCGGGGTCGAGATAGTCGAGGCCGGTGATCTGGGTCGCGCCGTAGCGGGCGCGTTGGCCGGGATCGAGCACGTAGGTGACGTGCATCCTCTTGGTCGCGACATCGATCTCGACGGTGCGTCGGGCAATCCTGGCATAGGGATATCCGTGCACCGCATAGGCGTGGACCAGCCTGTCCTCGCCGGCGATCACCGGTGCCGACACCGCCGGCGCGCCGGTGAGGAGCCCTGCGCTTTCGGGCGTAGCGAGCTCCGGCTGTGGCGGCGGCGCGCCGTTCTCCAGCAGCACCACGATCGGCGCCAGGGTGTAGCGCGCACCCGGTTCGACATGCACGGTGACGAGGTAATCGTCCTTGCCGCTCTTCTGCGTGACGTCGAATCTGATCTCGGCGTCCCAGTAGCCGTTGGCCTGCATCGCCTGCAGCAGCCGCGGGACGTCGTCGCGGGCGCGGCGCTCGAGCATGGCCCGCGTGTCCGGGGCCTTGTCGGCGAGCGTCACCAGCTGCGAGACGCTTTCGAGATCGGATTCGATATCGTCCTCGACACCCTCGAACCGCGTGTCGTAGTCGATCTCCGCCCGCGCCGCCGGCACGATGCCGAACGCCATCCCCATAAGGGCCGCCGCCAGGGAAGCTATCGTCCGCCGAGCCGGAGTCACGCCTGCGCCATTACGATGCCGGCTCCCTCTCTACCCCGCTCCGCCCATGGTGGGAGAACGGCGCCTCCGGTTCAACACCCTCGATCGGGCGAAGGTTCGAGGCGCCAGATCGACGTGTCCCGCTCGGTGCGGTCCTCGAGCTCGAGGCTGGTGGGGACCGTATAGCGCGCCAGCTTCACCATGCCGTCATGGGGCAGATAGGCGCGGCCGGGATCGCCGACCAGCACCGTCGCCCCCGCGGCGGCCAGGCCGCGAAGCCATGCGGTCAGCCGCTCGGCGAGCGGGCGCTCGTAGCAGAGATCGCCGACGAGCACGGTGTCGGCCGTGATGTCGCTGCCGATGATATCGCCGGTCAGCGTCTCGATGGCGACGCCGTTGGCGGCGGCATTGAGGCGCGCCGCCGCGGCCGCGACCGGATCGATATCGGCCGCCACGGCCCTTGCCGCACCCGCGCGCATCGCGGCAATCGCGATCAGCCCGCCGCCGGCACCGACATCGAGCACCGATCGGCCGGCGACCAGCTCCGGCCGATCGGTCACATACCGTGCCAGCGCCTGCCCGCCGGCCCAGGCGAAGGCCCAGAAGGGCGGCGCCACGCCCGCCTGCGCCAGCGCCGCCTCGGCGGCCTGCCAGATCGGCGTGATCTCGGTCGCCAGATGGAGCCGCAGGAACGGCAGCAGCGGCGGCGGCGCCAGGACCGTGTTGGCGCGGATGAAGGCTTCGGCGTCGAGGGTCACGGCGCCGGATAGATCTCCTGCGGGTAGACCCCCCACATCTCGGTGCGGCGCAGCCAGCCCCGGATGCCGCCGACCTCGACGCGGCACCAGTCCATCGATTCGGCCGGGCATTTCTCCAGCCGCCCGATCACGCCGGGCTCGGCCCGTGCCACCAGGTTCGCGTCGGCCGCCGGATCGGCACGGACCGCCCTTATGGCGCCCTCGACGACGATGTAGCGGCGCCCCTGCAGCGAGGCCTCGTGGACCCACCCTTCGGTGCCCTCCGAGTCGCGGATCTTCCGCCAGTTCTCGAATTCCTGGGTGATCTCGACCGGCAGGTTCTGGCGCACGAACACCCAGGCCACGGGATAGCGCGTGCCCGGGCCGACGCGGAGATTGACCTCGCCGTGGCGCATCGAGACGAAGCGCGGCACCGGCAGCACGGGCTTCGCATCTTCGGCGGCGATGGCGGCTTGCGCTGATGTGAGCCAGAGAACCGCCAGAATTCGACCGAACCCGGCCCGTCCCATCCACGCCTCCTCGACCCCGACCGCTATACGCAGCCGGTCGCGGCAGCGTCAAGCGCGCCCCTGGACAACGACCGAAGCCGGCTGATAGGGACTCCTCCGACGCTCCTCTCTTCCGCGGAACCCGTGGCGATGCCGAACAAGAAGACCGTGGTGGTGACGCGCCGGCTGCCCGGCCCGATCGAGACCCGGATGATGGAGCTGTTCGACGCGCGGCTCAATCTCGACGACCATCCGATGAGCGAAGCGGAGCTGGCGGAGGCGGTGCGCACGGCCGACGTGCTGGTGCCGACGGTGACCGACCACATCGACGCGGCCCTGATCGCCGCCGCCGGCCCGCAGCTGAAGCTGATCGCCTCCTTCGGCGTCGGCGTCGACCATATCGACCTCGCCGCCGCCCAGGAGCGCGGCATCACCGTCACCAACACGCCGGGCGTGCTGACCGAGGACACGGCCGACATGACCATGGCCCTCATCCTGGCTGCCGCCCGCCGCCTGACCGAAGGCGAGCGCATGCTCCGCGCCGGCAAGTGGGAAGGCTGGTCGCCCACCCACATGCTCGGCCACCGCATCTGGGGCAAGCGGCTCGGCATTGTCGGCATGGGCCGGATCGGCCAGGCGGTCGCCCGCCGCGCCAAGGCGTTCGGTCTGCAAATCCACTATCACAACCGCCGCCGCGTAGCGCCGCGCATCGAGGAAGAACTCAACGCCACCTACTGGGAGAGCCTCGACCAGATGTTGGCGCGCATGGACATCATCTCGATCAATTGTCCGCACACGCCGGCGACCTATCACCTGCTCTCGGCGCGCCGGCTCAAGCTGATTAGGCCAGAGGCCTACGTGGTCAACACCGCACGCGGCGAGGTCATCGACGAGAACGCCCTGGCGCGGCTGATCGAAGCCGAGGAGATCGCCGGCGCCGGCCTCGACGTGTTCGAAAAGGAGCCGGCGGTGAACCCGCGGCTGATCAAGCTCGCCAAGGCCGGCAAGGTCGTGCTGCTGCCGCATATGGGA
>DATGFU010000447.1:0-2605 GCA_035308865.1 Allostellaceae bacterium
AACGCCAGGTCGAAGTCGCCGCCCCAGCCCCAGACCACGTCGAGGCCGAGGGCGAGGATGGCGAAGATCCCCGCCTCGGTGAAGACGCTGACCCAGTACATCAGGCGCGCACCGCTACCGAGCTGCGCCGGACGAACACACCGTTCGGCCGGAACAGCATGAGCACGACGAGGAGCAGGAAGGCGAAGACCAGCTCGTACGCCGAGCTGGTGTAGGCGCCGGCGATCTGGAGCGCGAGCCCGACGATGACTGCGCCACCGAGGGTCGCGTACGGCCGGCCGAGGCCTCCGGCGACGGTCGCCGTGATGGTGAGCAGGAGGAAGTTGAAGCCGAGCAGGGGACCGAAGGTGCCGATCGTGTAGGCGAGCGCGAAGCCGGCGAACCCGGCTATGGCGCCCGCCAGGACCCAGGTCTGCATGACGATCCGCCGGGCCGGGATGCCACTGACCTGGGCGAGCGCCCGGTCCTGCGAAACGGCCCGGATCGCCTTGCCGAAGCGCGTGCGCTGCAGCACCAGGTAGATGAGGCCGGCCACGACCAGCGCCGAGATGATCACTTCGATGTCGGACGTGGTCCACAGGAACGGCCCGACGTGATGCAGGCCGCCCTGCGCGAAGGTGTAGGAGACGTTCGCCGCTCCGTAGATCATGTCGAGCACGTTCTCCACGATGAGCGCCGCCCCGAGCGTCGCGATCAGGACCGTTATGGCGCTGCGCCCCTTGAATTGCTCGATCACCACGGCGTTCAGCACCAGCCCGGCGACCGCGCCGGCCGCCGCGGCGATCACTGCGGCGGCCGCGACGTTCTGGTGAAAGATCCCGGCCGTGGAGTAGGCGACGTAGGCGCCGATGGTGAGGAACTCGCCGTGGGCGAAGTTCGCGATCCGGCTGACCGCGTACTCAAGCGTGAACGCGACCGCTGACAGCGCCAAGATCGCGGCCGTGGCGAGCCCAACGCCGACGGTCACAAGGAAAGTCGTCATGTCGTCCTTCGCGCGCTGGGCAGAAGTGACAAACACTGAGTGGCTCAGCCAGTAGCCCGAACGATATTCTCCGCTATCCTGGGGTGTCAACGGGCCTGGCCGCTACCTGCAGTAAAGGATCATGGATGCCGATGCGGCTAGAGGAGTAGGTGACGCGACACCATGCCAGGGAGCTCGCGGTCCGTGCGGCCGAGTACCGAGGCCCTTCGTGCCCCTGACCGGCGTCGGCTCTATGAGCAGCTTGCCGCCAGACTGCTCGACTACGTGGAGGTCACGGGGCTGAGGGTGGGTGACCGCCTGCCCTCGGAACGCGATCTCGCGGGGGCACTGAAGGTGAGCAGGGCGTCGGTCCGTCAAGCCACGGTTGCGCTCGAAGTCCGGGGCACGCTGGAAGTGCGGCACGGCGACGGCATCTACCTTAAGTCGCTGCCAAATGACTCGGGCCATCTAATGGAGCTGATGACGCAGCGGCACCGGTTGCCGGCGATCCTCGAGGCCAGGGAGGCGCTGGAAACGCAACTGGCCGCGCTGGCCGCGGCGCGCCGGACCGAGGCCGACCTCGCGGCGATGGACCGGGCGCTCAACATCATGGCCGCTGACATCAATGCGGACGGCTTCGGCGAGGAGGGAGACCGCCTGTTTCATGAGGCCGTGACCCACGCCGCACGAAGTCCGCTACTCGCCGACTTCATGGCAGCACTCGCGGTGCCAATCATCGAGACCCGGCGCAGCTCACTCAGTGAGCCGGGTCGCCCTCCTCGGTCGCTGAGAGCCCATCACCGGATCCTCGAGGCCATCCGGCGGGGCGATGTGCCCGGTGCACGCCAGGCCATGCGCCGTCACGTGAACATGGTGGCCGACATTGGACTGCTGAGGTGGTCGGCCGCTCAGCAGAATGGCGGAGATACAGGCTAATCGAGCCGTTCGGGAAACTTTGGATCGAGCAGCGCCACGGCGGGGCGATTCCATCACCCGGCCGAATTGCCCGGTCACGATACCCATGAATTCGACAATGCCGATCCTGGCATTTGAAAGCGACCCGCGAGTGCTACGACATGCGGTCGCGAGGAGACCGCCCGCTCAGGACACCGAATGCCGCAGGCCTGTTGCGCCTGCAGCGTTTCCTGCGGGTGCCGGCCGAAATACAGATCCACCGCCGGGACCTGGACAGGGCAAACGGCGTCCCGAACCGAGGCGGCATGTTTGTCGGATTGCAATTCGATCCGGCGCAAAGCGAAGACCCCGCGGCCTGGCTGACCGTATACCCGCCTGCCAGCTGGGATATGAGCTGGGAGGACTTCATCGCCGAAACATGCCACGCGATGTTCGGCTTCGAGAAGCCGCCCTGGCATTACATGCCGGAGCTCGGCGCTTTCTTGGATGCCTTGGGCGAGGCGGCACGTCTCCTACCGGAAGCTCGTTCCCGGTTCCTGCGCGGCGACCTGCCGGGCGGCTGATGCTCCGGTACGACGCAGCAGACGCCGACGAACTTCGGTGGGCTATTGAATCCTGGCAGGACGCCGGACACGCGATCATCCGCGATACCGGCCGAGAACTCACACCCGGAGTGCGGCCGAGCCCGCCGGTGACCGTTGAGGCCAGGCAAATCGCTGACTAGGGCAT
>DATGFU010000448.1:0-3527 GCA_035308865.1 Allostellaceae bacterium
GTCGTTCTGCGGGTCGGCCAGCACTTCCGCGCCGATCAGGCCGCGCCGGCGGCCGAGCTCGAAATAGCGCTCGATATTGTCGGCGAAGATCGGGTTGCTGGCCGGAAAGGCGGATTTCGACTTGCGGAAGACCGGCGCATACGCCAACAGGCCGAGGGCCGCCAGCGGCGCCAGGTCGGGCGGCCGGCCATAAGTGCCGACGGTCTTGACCGAGGTGTATTCGATGAGCTTGCGGCGGTCGCGCAGATCCTGAAGCGTGCGCGGCACCTGCCAGCAACGGCTGACGATCGTGCCGGTCTTCTCGTCCTTGATCGTCAGGATGTCGGAAAGCTCAGGGTTGAACTGGTCGTCGAACATCTCGGCCATCATGTCGATGCCGGCTCCCAAAGCCGGATCGTCCGTGACCTTGTCGAGGCGTTTGCCGTTCATCCAGACGGCCCGCCCGTCATCCAGCGACTTTTTGAACTCCGCGCCGGTGCGCAGCAGGCAATCCTCGCCTCGCTCGACGACTTGCAGCGAACCTGTCACAGCTTAATCTCCCGTTTCTGGCAGGGTGCGGTAACTGATGGCCCGATTCTCGGTATTCTTGCGGTAGGTCAATATCGGCCCTGTCCACGCCCGGTGCGGGTTGGCAATGGAACAGTGCAGTATCGGCGGGCTAGCAATTACTGCAGTGAACAGTGATGCCGTGATGTTGCCGCCGCGGCAGGCGATGGACAATGGCGCGTCACCGGCGATGCGCGCATCGACAAATCTTTGCGCGTTCAGCGCCAAATCGAAGCGAGTTGGCGACTATCCGACGCTGCTGTCGGCCGCCGGCGCGTGAGTTGCCATGCCCTCGCGGGTCAGCCGGCGGGTTTCCTTCGGCGCCTGGCCGAAATGGCGCTTGTAGTGCCGGCTGAACTGCGCCTGGTCACCGAAGCCCCAGCGATAGGCAAGCTCGCCGATGCTGTCGATGCAGCCCGAATCGCGCAGTTCCCGGTCGCACGACTGGAGCCGCAGCTCGCGGATCCAGTCGCCGACGGAGCCGCCGCTCCGGCTGAAGAGCTGGTGCACGTAGCGGACGGATATCCCGCATGCGCTGGCGACCAGCTCCGCGGACAAGGCGCGATCCCGCAGGTTTTGACGGATGAATCGCTCGATCCGGACCATATGGGCAGCCTGTACCGAGCTCAGGTGGCTGCCGAGAATCTGCTGGTTGTCCTCAAGCGACAGGGCAACCAGCTCGAGCACCCAGTCGCCTAACCGATCGCTCGTCCGCTCGTCGGATTCGCCGACCCGTCGGGGCAATGATTTCAGCGTATCGAGTAGGAGTCCGCCGGCGGCCCGGTGGGAGTCGAAGACCAGCGACGAGTATCGATCGATAGACCGTATTCTCTGCTTCAGCAGATCGGCCGGCATCTTCAGGACCAAGAGCGTGTTGAGGTCGCTCTGGACGTAGTCCGACGGCGCATTCCCGCGTTCGAGCACGAACTGGCCCCGCTTGCAGACCACGGTGCTGCGGTTTTGGCTGAACATGACATCCGACCGCCCGGCGAAACTCACCAGAATGGGCTCGCCGTCATCCTGCGCCACGTGTTCCCGTTCGCGCCGGTAGGTCACCGGACCGGACCGGTAATAGGAGAGCGAAAGAGCCCCCATCGGCCAGCTCTTGATCACGCCGACGAAGTGCGGGGGATCTTTCAGGATGGTCTGTAGCGGAAAAAGTACATTGCGGACCGCTTCCGTCCAATATCGCTGCCGGCCGGCGGGCGGAACAACTTCCGCGTTATAGACTTGGCTCACGTAGCCTCACTTGGAGCGCTTAATGGCGATCCGTCAACATGCCGCGTCCGGTTCCGCCACGCTACAACCAACTACGCAATCCTCGTGCCATCGAGTGGATCTCGTCGCCGGCTAACCAGCACGGCCCAAAGGTGGTCCCTTGCCCCAGTCTGGCGGACACCGACGATGCTTTCGCATCAGGTGTCCGGGTATGCCCGAGGGGTGGGATTTCGGAGGGCACGAGCATCCCATGGCGGTGGACGTCTTGGGGCCTCTAGGCCTCGGTGTCCGCGTGAAAGACGCGGGTAGGGCATTTCGCCAACGCCGATATCGAGCAGCACCTTGAGCGCCCTCAACGGCAGGGATGGGCGCGAAGCTGCCGTCATGCTCCGGATTGGCCGGGCGCTTTCGGCAGACAAGTGGGTAATATTGATCAACCATCCAAGGAGTGCCCCGGCTCATAGTGCAAAAACCCTCTTTCACCCTAAGAGGTTAACTACCCCAGCGCCTGCGCTGGCGTGCCGGTAAACTACCCGCAGCCATAGCATTGATTTTCAATACGTTTCTAGTTGTTATAACGCGGTGGTCCGCCGAACGGCGGGGCGGCCGCCACGTCTGATCTTGGGCTGTATGCGCGGGGTCTATAGGCTCGCCGAGGAATCCAACTGATAGACCCGACCGCTCGAATGGCCCGAACGAACGCTCTGTCGCCTGAAGCCTTGGCCGCGCTGGGCGCGGCCAAGCTCGCCCGGATCATCCTCGACGAAGTCGAGACGAACGCCGCCTTCCGGCGGCGGGTAGTCGCCGCGACCGCAAGCGGTCAGGGGGCGGAGGCGGTGGCCAAGCTGCTCGACCGCCGTCTCGCCGGCCTGGAGCGGGCTCGCGGCCGAGTCGACTGGGAGAAGGAGCGCGACTTCGCCGCCGACCTCTCCGCCACGGTCGGCACAATCCTCAAGGAGCTCGCACCGCTCAGCCCCGATCGCGCGGTCCACACGCTTCTGCGGTTCATCGATACGCACGGCGCCGTCTTGGAGCGGATCGACGATTCGAGCGGCCGCATCCAGGCCGTCTACTGGGGGGCATCAGAGGCGATGCCCGATCTCGTGGAACGGCTCTCGCCGGGCGAGCAGACCGTCATCCCCGACCGGCTGATGAAAAGCTTGGCCAAGGATACGCACGGATTAGCCGCCGGCATCGCCGTCGCGGTGGTGCCGAAGCTGCCCGAGCCTGTCCTGGCGCGCTGGGACGAGGATCTGAGACAGCGGAGCGGCGACGTGCGGCTTGTCGAGATTCGCCAGGCGATCGCCGATATGCGGGGCGATCTCGACCTCTACCTTGCTCTGGAGCTGGAGCGCCCCGATTGGCGGCAGAACCCGCTGCGCGCGGCCGAGCGCCTCCTCGCCGCCGGGCGCCTGGACGAAGCGCTCAGCTGGGTCCGGCGCCCGCGCAAGGGTGGAGTCGCCTACGCGACCGAGGCCGATATCGCCGACGGCCGTATCCGGCGTCCCGCGACCCTGGAACGGGTTCGGCTCGAAGCCCGCATCCTGGAGGCGATGAAGGATCGCCCGGCCGCGCAGGCCCTGCGCTGGGACACATTCGAGAACACGCTAGATGCCGAGATCCTGCGCGAGTACCTCCGCAAGCTCGACGATTTCCGGGAGTTCGAGGAGCTTGAGCGAGCCTTCGCGGTCGCCGCCGCGGGCCCCCTTCCCTATACCGGCCTCGCCTTCTTCATCGCCTGGCCCCGCCTCGATCGCGCCGCC
>DATGFU010000449.1:0-11962 GCA_035308865.1 Allostellaceae bacterium
CGGATCACCTTGGCATAGCAGCCGCCCTCGAAATTGAAGACCCCGCGATCCGACCAGCCGTGCTCGTCGTCGCCCACCAGCGTGCGCGAGGAATCCGCCGAAAGCGTCGTCTTGCCCGTCCCGGAGAGGCCGAAGAAGATCGCCGAGCGGCCATTGGGCCCGATATTGGCGGAGCAGTGCATCGGCATCACGCCGCGCTCCGGCAGGATGAAATTGAGATAGCCGAAGACCGATTTCTTGATCTCACCCGCGTAGTGCGAGCCGCCGATGAGGACGAGGCGCTTCTCGAAATTGACGAGGATGAAGGTCTCGCTGTTGAGCCCGTCGAACTCCGGGATCGCCTTGAGATCCGGCGCATGGAGGATGGTCATCTGCGGCTCGAAGCCGGCGAGTTGGCCATGCGACGGCCGGATGAACATGTTCCAGCTGAAGAGCGCATGCCAGGCCCGCTCGGTGACGATCCGAACCGGCAGCCGGTATTCCGGGTCGGCCCCGGCGAACACGTCGACGACATAGGCCTCGCGCTGCTGGAAGAAGGCCAGCATGCGCTGATGCACCATGTCGAAGATCGCGGGTGAGACCTCGCGGTTGACCGAGCCCCAGTCGACCGGGCCGTCGGTCAGCGCGTTGCGGACGATGTACTTGTCCTTGGGCGAGCGGCCGGTGTGCTGGCCGGTCACGGCGACGAAAGGACCGCCGGCGACCAGCTGTCCCTCGCCGTTGCGGATCGCGTGCTCGACCAATTCAGGAACCGGGAGATTGCGGTGGATGGCGGCCAGGTTGGTCAGCCCGTGCCCGAGACGGGCGGCCGACGCCATCTCCGCCCGCAACTCTGAATCCTGCACTGTCACCTCCCTGGAACGCGCGTTTAGACGGGCCGAATTGCATCGTTCGATGGGCAGATCTCCGCCGATTGGATCCAATCGGCCACCGACCGTCGCCCTGTCTTCACCTTGATCGAAAGGCGTACAGGCGGATCCCGCCGATGACAAGGCGCGGCACGCGCAATGCCGGGGATGCGTTGACGCAAGGCGCGGAATCGGCGGCCTGCCGTCTCCCGGCTTGCGGTGTCGCCGCCTCGCGCTATGATTCTACCGGCATTTCGCCCGTCCCCGCGGGATACAGCCGCACTGGAGACCCGTTCCCCGTGAGCAACGTCATCGCCCTGGTCGACGACGACCGTAACATCCTGACATCGGTATCGATGGCTCTGGAGGCCGAGGGTTTCCAGGTCCGCTGCTACACCGACGGTGCCGAGGCGCTGCGCGGGATCCAGGGCAGTCCGGTGGACGTCGCCATCCTCGACATCAAGATGCCGCGCATGGACGGTATGGAGCTGCTGGGCCACCTCCGGCGCGCCGGCAATCTGCCCGTCATCTTCCTGACCTCCAAGGATGACGAGATCGATGAGGCGCTCGGCCTCCGGATGGGCGCCGACGACTACATCACCAAGCCGTTCTCGCAGCGTCTCCTGATCGAGCGGATCCGTGCCCTGCTCCGCCGCGTCGAACCGGGCCGCGACAAGCCCGGCGATCCCGACACGCAGGTGCGGCGAGGGGACTTGCTGCTCGACACGGCGCGTCATCTCTGCACCTGGCGCAACAAGCCGGTCGAGCTGACGGTGACCGAGTTCCTCATCCTCAAATCTCTCGCAGCACGCCCTGGACATGTGAAGAATCGTGACCAGCTGATGGATGCAGCCTACGGCGAGCACATCTTCGTCGATGACCGGACCATCGACAGCCACATCAAGCGGCTGCGCAAGAAGCTGAAATCCGTCGATGCGGATTTCGCGGAGATCGAGACGCTCTACGGTGTCGGCTACCGGTACAAGGAAGGGTGAGGCGTCGCCGCGCGCGACATCCGCGGCGGCGAAGCGCGGCGTCCGCCGCCTGCTGGAGCGTACCGGGCGCTGGGCGCCGCCCGAGAAGCTGCACCGTTTCTCGCTGGCCCGCCGGCTGTTGCTGGTCAACCTGCTGGCCGTCGTGTTCCTCGGCGGCGGCATGCTCTATCTCGACCGCTACGAACGCGGCCTGATCGACACCGAGCTGCAGGCGCTCGAGACGCAGGGACGGATCTTCGCGGCGGCGCTGGGCGAGGGCGCGGTTCTGCAGGACATCGGCGACCAGCCGCTGCTGGCCGCGTCGCTCGCCCGCGACATGGTGCGCCGGCTGACCGAGGCGTCGCGGACGCGGGCGCGGCTCTTCATGCCGGACGACAGCCTCGTGGCCGACAGCCGCGCGCTGTCCGGGCCCGGCGGCCCCATCCAGATCGAGGAGCTGCCGCCGCCCGGCGAGCCCAAGCAGGGTCTGCTCGAGCGGCTGGTGACGGCGGTCTCGGCGATGCTGCCCAACCGCACCAACTACCCGCCCTATATCGAGCGCTCGCCGCCCACCGCCTTCGACTTTCCCGAGGTGCTCGAGGCGCTGAGCGGCCGCATCGAGCGGGATGTCCGCGAGGATCGGGCGGCCGGCGGCTTGGTCCTGTCGGTCGCGGTGCCGGTCCGTCGCTACAAGCAGGTGCTGGGCGCGCTCCTGCTGTCGGTCGACTCGACCAGCCTCGAGCAGAAGGTGGCTTCGGTCCGCACCGACATCCTCCGGCTCTTCCTGTTCAGCGTCGTGCTGACGGTCATCATGTCGCTCTACCTCGCCGGCACGATCGTGCGCCCGATGCGCCGCCTCGCGCAGGCCGCCGTCGCCGTCCGGTGGGGCGACGGCCGCAAGGCGGAGATCCCGGATTTCAGCCGCCGCGGCGACGAGATCGGCGATCTTTCGGCGGCGCTGGCGGAGATGACCGAGGCCTTGTGGCGGCGGATGGACGCGATCGAACACTTCGCCGCCGACGTGGCACACGAGATCAAGAACCCGCTGAGCTCGCTGCGCAGCGCCGTGGAGACGGTGACGCGCGTGAAGGAACCGGCCCAGCGCGAACGTCTGATGGCGATCATCCTCGACGACGTCCAGCGGCTCGACCGGCTGATCAGCGACATCTCCGACGCCTCGCGCCTCGATGCCGAGATGAGCCGGCTGGAGCGCTCGCCGGTGTCGCTGGCCGGCATGCTGGGGGCCCTTGCCGAGATGCACGAGGCGACGCGCGGCGAGGATGAGCCGACGATCGAGCTGGCGCTCGGCGACGCCGGGCAGGAGCCGGACTCGCTCGTGGTGTGGGGCAAGGAGACGCGGCTGGTCCAGGTCTTCCAGAACCTCATCGCCAACGCTCTGTCGTTCAGCCCGGCCGGCGGCGCGATCCGGATCGCGGCGGACTCCGTCGGCAGCGACGTCGTGGTCACGATCGACGATGACGGCCCCGGCGTGCCGGAGGGCAAGCTGACGGCGATCTTCGACCGCTTCTACAGCGAGCGGCCGGCCGGCGAGAAATTCGGCACGCATTCCGGGCTGGGCCTGTCGATCTCCAAGCAGATCGTCGAGGCGCATGGCGGCCGCATCTCGGCCGAAAACCGGCAGGCGCCGGGCGGCGGTGTTGCCGGCGCGCGCTTTACCGTGCGTCTGCCGCGGGCCGGCGAGTGAGGTCGGTATGATCCGCGTGCACGGCACGGCGGTCGTGGTCGCCGGCCGCGGCGTGCTGCTGCGCGGCCCGCCCGGCGCCGGTAAGTCGGACCTGGCGCTGCGCCTGATCGCTGGCGGCGGGACACTGGTCGCTGACGATCAAGTCGAGATCGAACCCGTCGAAGGCGCGCTGATCGCTTCGCCGCCCGAGACCATCGCCGGGCTGCTCGAAGTGCGGGGGGTCGGGATCAGGCGCCTGCCCTTTGTTCGTTCGGTCAGGCTTGTTCTGGTGGTCGATCTCGTTGCGGCGATCGAGCGCCTGCCGGAAGCGCGGCACGCCGAGATCGCGGGACTCGATCTGCCGGCTCTCGAACTCCTGCCCTTCGAGGCCTCTGCGGTTGCCAAGCTGCGGCTGGCCCTCGACGGCGAGGCTGACGTGGGCCGAGGGAAGTTGTATATGCCTCCCGCCATGAGGGAGCCCAGCCGGTCGCCGTCCGACCGCGATGCCGCCGGCGGAACCGCTCGGACGAGGATTTTGTTGATCACGGGCATGTCGGGAGCGGGCCGGTCGGCCGCACTTAAGTTCCTGGAAGATATGGGCTACGAGGCCGTCGACAATCTCCCGCTGTCGTTGCTCCCGAGGCTGGCCGCGGCCGGGCCGCCGCATCCGATTGCCGTCGGCATCGACGTCAGGACCCGGGATTTCGCGGTGGAGAGCGTGTTCGGAGAGTTCGAGACGCTGACCGTGGAGCACGGGCTGGAGGTCAGGCTGGTCTTCGTCGATTGCGACGACGAGGTGCTCGCGCGGCGCTATACGGAGACGCGCCGCCGTCACCCGCTCGCCGGCGACCGGCCGGTGATCGACGGGATCCGGCTTGAACGGCTGCGGGTGGCGCCGCTGCGCGATCGCGCCGATCTGATGATCGATACATCGCAGCTGCGGACCGCCGAGCTGAAACGGTTGCTCGCCGGTCACTTTGCGCTCGACGATCGGCCCGGCCTCAGCCTCGCCGTCACCTCGTTCTCGTATCGCGAGGGCCTGCCGCGCGAGGCCGATCTGGTGTTCGACGTGCGCTTTCTCGCGAATCCGTTCTACGAACCGGCGCTGCGCGACCTCACGGGACGCGACCGCGAGGTCGCCGACTTCGTCGCCGCGGATCCCGGCTGGCCCGCCTTCTTCGAGGGGCTCACCGGGCTGCTCCGGACGCTGCTGCCGAGCTACGAGCGCGAGGGCAAGTCCTATCTCACCGTGGCGCTCGGGTGCACCGGCGGCCACCACCGGTCGGTCTACGCCGCCGAGCGCCTGGGGGAATGGCTTGCCGGGAGCGGCTATGCCGTGGCGGTTTCCCATCGCGACATCGGCGGACCGGCCAATCCGAACATTGGCGACCCGCGGGCGGCGGTGCCGTCCGGCGCGTCGGGTCATTGAGGGTGCTGGAATGATCGGAATGGTCCTGGTGACGCATGGCCGCCTGGCGGCGGAGTTCATCGCGGCACTCGAGCATGTCGTCGGCGCGCAAAGTCAGATCGAGGCCATCTGCATCGGGCCCGACGACGACATGGAGCAGCGGCGGCAGGAAATCCGCGATGCGATCGGCCGGGTCGACGACGGGGCGGGGGTGGTCGTCCTGACGGACATGTTCGGCGGCACGCCCTCGAACCTGGCGATCTCGTTCATGGAGCGCTCGCGCATCGAGGTGATCGCCGGCATCAACCTGCCGATGCTGATCAAGCTGGCGAGCCTACGCCAATCGGAGACTCTCGCGGATGCCGTCACCGGCGCCCAGGAGGCGGGGCGGAAATACATCAATGTCGCCTCGCAGCTTCTCGCCGACGCGCGCGGGTGACGATGGGGTCTCCCGACGCGTCGGAGTGGCCGCTCTTCCGGCGCACCGTCACGATCGTCAACAAGAAGGGCCTTCACGCCCGCGCCGCCGCGCGCCTGGTCAAGCTTGCCTCCGGCTTTGACGCCGATGTCCGGGTCGTCAAGAACGGCAGCGTGGTCAACGGCCGCTCGATCATGGGGCTGATGATGCTGGCCGCCGCTCCCGGGACCGCCATCGAGATCCGCGCCCAGGGCCGCGAGGGAGAGAACGCCGCCGATGCGGTGGCGGCGCTGGTCGCCGCGGGCTTCGATGAAGACTGAGCGCGCTGCGGCGCGGCCGGAACGGGTCTGCGAGGGGCTTGGCGTCTCGCCGGGGCTCGCGCTCGGCGCGGCCCATGTCACCTGCACCGACACGCTGGCCGTGCCCGAATACGAGATCCCGGCCGACGAGATCGGCGAGGAGGTCGGCCGGTTCGAGGACGCGGTCGCGCTGTCGCGCCACCAGCTGGCGAAGCTCAAGGACAAATCGGCCGTGCTGCACGGTTCCGCCTCCGAGGAGGTCGGGCTGGTGCTGGAGGCGCACATCGCGATGCTGGGCCAGTCGCGGCTGGTCCGTGGCGTCGATGCACGCATCCGCGATGCCCGAATGAACGCCGAGGCTGCGGTCCGGGCCGAGATCGAGACGCTCGCCGAGGCATTCGCGGCGATCGACGACGGCTACCTCGCCGCGCGGATCGACGACGTGCGCAGCGTCGGCACGCGGCTGATCCGCAACCTGACCCGGGCACCGTTCCGCTCGATCGCCGGCCTCGACAAGGGCACGGTCCTGCTGGCCGACGAGCTGACGCCGGCCGATGCGGCCCTCATCGACCCGGTCGCCGTCGCCGGCTTCGCCACGCTTTCCGGCGGACCGGAGAGCCACACGGCGATCATGGCGAGGGCGCTCGGCCTGCCGGCTGTCCTGGGCTGCGGCGGGCTGCTCGACGGCGTCGTCGAAGGCGATCCGGTGATCATCGACGGCTTCGACGGCTCGGTGACGATCAACCCGTCGGCCGCGACGCTCGAACGCTATCGCGAGAAGCGCATCGCGCTCGACGAGGAGCGGCGCGATCTCGATCTCATCCGGCGGCTGCCGGCGATCAGCCGCGACGGGATCGCGGTGACCCTGCAGGCGAATCTCGAACTGCCGCTCGAGCTCGAACGGGCGGTCGGCGCGGGCGCTGCGGGCATCGGCCTCGTGCGCACCGAGTTCCTCTACATGAACCGCGACAAGGCTCCGGGCGAGGACGAGCAGTTCGAGACGCTCGCGGCCATCGTCGAGGGCATGCGCGGCCAGGAAGTGACCATCCGGACGCTGGATATCGGCGGCGACAAGCTCGCCTTCCCGCTGGGCGGCGTGCGCGAAAGCCCGAACCCGGCGCTCGGCCTGCGCGCGGTGCGGCTCGGGCTGCAGCATCGCGATCTCCTGGAGACCCAGCTGGCCGCCATCCTGAGGGTGGCCGCGCTCGGCAAGGTGCGCGTGCTGCTGCCGATGATCTCGAACCTCGCCCAGGTGCGGGAGATCCGGAGGATCATGCAGTCCGTCCGCGACGGGCTGGCCGTCCGCGGGGCACGTCTGGCCGACGGGCTGCCCCCGCTCGGCATCATGATCGAGATTCCGGGCGCCGCGCTGGCCGCCGATGCGTTCGCCGCCGAGACCGATTTCTTCGCCATCGGCACCAACGATCTCACGCAGTACACGCTGGCGATCGATCGCGGCGACGAGCAGGTCGCGGATCTCTTCAACCCGCTGCATCCGGCGGTGCTGCGGCTCATCCAGTTCGCGACCGCGGCGGCGACGCGAGCCGGCATCCCGGTCAGCGTCTGCGGCGAGGTGGCCGGCGATCCGCGCTTCACGCCGCTGCTGTTGGGCCTTGGGATCCGGACGCTATCGATGGCGCCGGGGAGCCTCGCTCGGGTCAAGCAGCGGATCCGTCACCTGACCCTGGAGCGCGCCGAGATCGTCGCCGCCCGCATCATGGCGGAGAGCGACGAGGACCGGATCGCGCAGATGCTCGACCAGGAGATGCTGGTCCGCGGCTGATCGGGCGGGTCAGCTCGCGGGTTTCGGCAGGATGTAGAAATCGAGGAAGCGGCCGGCGTCGCCCTGGTCCCATTCGACCGGGCCGGAATCGTAGCGGCCGATCTCCTTGCCGTCCTTGTCCAGCAGGATCGTGGTCGGCAGGCTGTCGAATTTCAGGAGGCGCGAATAGTCGCCGTCGCTGTCGCTGTAATGCGGCAGGTAGCTGATCTCGGTCTTCTTGAAGTAGTCGGTGATCGCAACGTCGCCGCCGTGATCCTCCGAGATCGTCTCGACCTGGAAGTTGTCGCCATCCCGCGCATGCTTGAGCCGGTCGAGCGACGGCAGCTCCTTGACGCAGGGGGCGCACCAGGTGGCCCAGAAATTGATGAGCGTCACCTTGCCCTTGAAGGCGGTGAGGTCGAGGGGCTTGCCGCTCGCATCGGTGAAGGCGCCCGGCGGCACTGGCACCGGGTGGTCGTGCAGCTTAAACTCTGCCATCGCCCCCTTCATGGGCGGCAGCGGCCCCCTAACCGTCTTGTTGACCATGACATAGGTCACGCCCACAAACGCCAATACGACGATGCCGATGAACACCACCAAGGATCTTGACATGCCGACGGTCTCCCCCGCTCAGAGACTTTCTCCGGATGAGTGCTGATACTCCGCGAGCGCCGGCCGGCGATCAAGCACGGAATACCGCAAACGAGATGTGGGGCGGCCGATTCTCGCGCGGTCCGGCAGAGGCGATGGCGGAGATCAACGCGTCGATCGACGTCGACCGGCGGCTCTATGCGGAGGACATCGCGGCATCGCAGGCTCATGCCGCGATGCTGGCCGGGCGCGGCATCATTTCCGCCGAAGACGGCGAGGCGATTGTCGCCGGGCTCGGCCGCATCCTGGCGGAGATCGAGGCCGGCGGCTTCCGCTTCGACCCGGCCCTCGAAGACATCCATATGAACGTCGAGGACCGGCTGCGGCAGCTCATCGGGCCGGCCGCCGGCCGCCTGCACACGGCCCGCTCCCGCAACGATCAGGTTGCGACGGATTTCCGCCTCTGGGTGCGCAACGCCATCGACCGGCACGACCGTCAGCTCGCCGCCCTGCAACGCGCGCTGATCGACCAGGCGGACCGCCATGCCGCGACGATCATGCCGGGCTACACGCATCTGCAGGCCGCGCAACCGGTCACGTTCGGCCACCACCTCCTCGCCTATGTCGAGATGTTCGGGCGCGATCGGGGGCGGTTCCGCGACTGCCGGGCACGGCTGAACGAATGCCCTCTCGGCGCCGCGGCGCTCGCCGGCACGTCCTTTCCGATCGACCGCGGGGCGACCGCAGCGGCGCTGGGTTTCGATCGTCCGGCTGCGAACTCGCTGGATGCCGTCTCGGACCGCGACTTCGCGCTCGAATTCATGGCGGCGGCGGCGCTGACGACGATCCACCTGTCGCGGCTCGCCGACGAGCTGGTGCTGTGGACGACCGACGCGTTTCGGTTCGTGCGCCTGTCGGACGCCTTCACCACCGGCAGCTCAATCATGCCGCAGAAGCGCAATCCCGATGCGGCCGAGCTGGTTCGCGCCAAGGCGGGGCGGGTGACCGGCGCGCTGGTCGGGCTCCTCGTGGTGATGAAAGGCCTGCCGCTTGCATACGGAAAGGACATGCAGGAGGACAAGGCGCCGACCTTCGATGTCTCCGACACCCTGGCGCTCTGCTTGGCGGCGACGACCGGCATGATCGCCGATCTCGAGGCCGATCCGGCGGCGATGCGCGCAGCTACGGAGCGCGGTTTCATCACGGCGACCGACCTCGCGGACTGGCTGGTGCGGCGGCTCGGCCTGCCGTTCCGGCAGGCGCACCACGTCACCGGCACGGTGGTCAAACTGGCCGAAACGCGCGGCTGCGGCCTGGCCGAGTTGCCGCTGGCCGATCTTCAGGCGATCGAGCCCCGCATCGACGCGGATGCCCTCCGCGCATTGAGCGTCGAGGCTGCCGTCGCGAGCCGGACCTCCTATGGCGGCACCGCGCCGGAGCGGGTGCGGGAACAAGTGGTCAAGGCCCGGGAGCGTTTCCTGTGAGACACCGCATGTTCCGCACGATTGTGTTGATGGCGCTGGTCCTGGCGCCGCTTTCCGCTTGCGGCAAGAAGGCGCCGCCCGATCCGCCGGACAAGAACCAGAACGCCTATCCGGCGACGTATCCCAGCAACAACGACGATCCGCGGGATGTCAGGCACTGAGATCGAGTATCGCGGCGGCGTCCTCCACGTCGAGGGGATCGCGCTGCCCGCGGTAGCCGCCGAGGTCGGAACGCCGGCCTATGTCTATTCGGCCGCGTCGATGGAGCGCCAATACCGCCGCTTCGCGGCCGCGGTGGCGCCGCTGGGCGGGCGCATTTGCTACGCCGTCAAGGCGAACTCCAACCAGGCCGTCATCGCGACCTTCGCCCGGCTCGGCGCCGGCGCCGACGTTGTGTCCGAGGGCGAGCTGCGGCGCGCGCTCGCCGCGGGCATCCCGGCGGAACGGATCGTCTTCTCCGGGGTGGCGAAGACCGAGGGCGAACTCTCCTTCGCGCTGGCCGCCGGGGTCGGACAGATCAACGTCGAGAGCGCCCCCGAGCTCGAGACCTTGTCCCGGCTGGCATCAACGCAGCGCCGGGTCGCCGCCATCGCGATCCGGGTCAATCCCGATATCGACGCCGGGACCCACCCCAAGATCACTACCGGGAAGGCCGAGAACAAGTTCGGCATCCCGATCCATCAAGCCGTCGGGCTCTACTGCCGCGCGCTCGACCTGCCGGGCATCGATCCGGCCGCCGTGGCGCTGCATATCGGCTCGCAGCTGCTCGATCTCGCCCCGTTCGAGGCGGCGTTCGCGCGGCTCGCATCGTTGGTCGGCGAATTGCGGGCGGCTGGGGTTTCCGTCCGCCATCTCGATCTGGGCGGCGGGATCGGTGTGCCGGCCCGCGGCGAGGCGCCGCCCGACCTGAATGTCTATGCCGATATCGTCCGCCGGACTGTCGGCGGGCTCGGCTGCGCGCTGACCTTCGAGCCGGGGCGGCTGCTGGTTGCAGAAGCGGGCGTCCTCCTGACGAAGGTGATCGTGGTCAAGGCGGGCGTTCATCGGCGCACCGTGATCCAGGACGGTGCGATGAACGATCTCATTCGCCCGACGCTTTACGAGGCGTATCATCCGATCCTGCCGGTCGCCGAGCCGGCGGACGGAACGGTCGTGGAGAGCGATGTGGTCGGGCCTGTCTGTGAGAGCGGCGACTATCTGGCGGTGGCGCGTGCCTTGCCCCCGGTGGCTGCTGGCGACCTGCTCGCGGTCGGCCATGCGGGCGCCTACGGCGCGGTGATGAGCTCAACCTACAACTCGCGCCGTCTCGTTCCCGAGGTGCTCGTCCACGGCGCCGACTGGTCGGTCGTGCGGCCGCGCCAGGATTGGGAGGCGCTGATCGGCGCCGACCGCCTCCCGCCCTGGCTGGAGCCGGCGCGGTGACGCAGGGATCGCGGCAGCGCCTCGCTTGGCTGGCGCTCCTTTGGGAGCGGCTGTGGCCGGCGCTGTGGCCGGCGATCGGAATCCTGCTCGCCTTCGCCGTCATGGTGGCCTTCGACGTGCTGCCGGGCCTGGCGCCGTGGCTGCATGCTGTGGTGCTCCTGGGCGTCGCTACTGGTCTGGTCGTTGCGCTTCGTTCCGCCGCGCGCAGCTTCCGCCTGCCACTGCCCGAGCAGGCGCGGCGGCGGCTCGAACGCGACAGCGGGCTCAAGCACCGCCCGCTCGACGCCATCCGCGATCGCCTGGCGGTGGCCGAGCAGGATGTCTTCGCACGCGCGCTGTGGGAGGCACATCGCTGGCGCATGGCCCAGGCGGCGGGAAAGCTCAAGGTAAGCCTTCCACGCGCCGGGCTCGTCGACAGCGATCCCTACGGTCTGCGGGTTCTTCTGACCCTGCTGCTCGGCATCGGACTGATCGCCTCGGGCGGCGATTTCGGCCGCCACTTGGCGCGGGCGCTGCATCCGGCCTTCGGTGCGGCGAACCCGGTGGCGAGCATCGGCTTCGACCTGTGGATCACGCCGCCGGACTATACGGGGCTTCCGCCCATCTATCGCGGCACCGCGGTCTCCGAGGCCCAGGACGCCGCCGACCGGCCGATCCCGGTTCCCGCAGGCAGCACGGTGCTGGCCCGCGTGCATGGCGGCAAGGCCACGCCGGAGCTTTCGCTCGATGGCAAGCCCACGGCATTCGAAACGATCGCCGGCGGCGAGTTCAACGTCTCCGCGCCGATCGGCGAGGCCGGCGCGATCGCGATCCGGCAGGATGGGATTACGCTCACGCGTTACGTCCTGCAGATCGTGCCGGACCAGCCGCCAACGGCTCGCTGGACGGAGCCTGCGAAGGTCCTGGCGCGCGGCACGCTCCGCCTCGAATACGAGGCGACCGACGATTACGGCGTGAAGAGCCTGACGCTGGAGGTGAAGCGGCCCACGGGAAACGAACCGGCCGTCGAGATTCCGGTCGCGGCGCCGGCTCAGGCGAAGCAGGTGAAATCGGCCTTCTTCGAGGATTTGAC
>DATGFU010000450.1:0-1801 GCA_035308865.1 Allostellaceae bacterium
GAGCCGGCCATCCACGTGGCTCCGCGACACGGAACGACGTGGATACGCGGGTCAAGCCCGCGCATGACGACATCAAAAGACGCACAAGCCTCGCCCGAGACTCGTTCTCGTGGCGGCAATACTTTCCCCGGACAGCCGTGCCCCAGTGGGGAGAGGGAGATGAAAAGCCCTCTCCCGCACCGCGGGGGAGGGTTGGGTGGGGGTGGTGCCGCCTGCTCTCTAGATCGAGAAGCTCATGCCGCAGCCGCAGGACGACGCGGCGTTGGGGTTGCGGATCTGGAAGGCGGCGCCCGACAGATCCTCCTGGAAATCCAGCTCGGCGCCGGAGAGGAGATCGAGCGAGGTGTCGTCGATGACCACCTCGGCGCCGTCGCGCGCGAAGGCGTGGTCGTCGTCGTTGCGGCCCGTCGCCAGCGTGAAGCGGTACTGGTAGCCCGAGCAGCCGCCGCCCAGGACCTCGACGCGCAGGAAGGTTCCCGCCGCCTCGTCCCGCGCGACTTTGGCGATTCGGCGCGCCGCGCTCTCGCTGATCAGCAGAACCCGCCGCTCGATGCCGTCCATGCCGATTCTCCGTTGATTTCGCGAATCCTATGTAAGCCGAGGTGCCGCCGCGGCCAAGGGTGCGTCTGCGCCTGACCGCTGGGGATGGACGGCCGGGCGTGCTAGCATTTCGCTCGCCGGTCGGTTCGTTCGAGGGTGCGTTTCGTGGCGGCGGATGTAAGCGGGGGTTTGGGTCCGGCCATCTCGGCCGGCGAATTCACCTTCATCTTCAGCGATATCGAAGGATCGACCCAGCGCTGGGAGCGCGATCCCGAGGCGATGGGCGCGGCGTTGCGCCTCCATGATGGGATCATGGAAGAGGCGATGCGGGCGCATCGCGGCCATGTGTTCAAGACCATGGGCGACGCGTTCTACGTGGTCTTCCCGACGCCCGAGGATGCGGTGGCGGCCGCGCTGGCGGCGCAGCGCGCGCTGGTCGCGACCGATTTCACCGCCGTCGGCGGCATCCGCGTCCGGATGTCGATCCATGGCGGTCCTGTCGAGGTGCGCGGCGCCGATTTCTTCGGACAGCCGCTGAACCGCGTCGCCCGCATGCTGGGCGCCACCAATGGCGGGCAGGTGGTGCTGTCCAACCTCGTCGCCGAGACGGTGCGCGACGGGCTCGCGGCGATGGGCGGGGCCGGGCTGCACGATCTCGGCGAGCACCGGCTGAAGGATCTGGCCGAGCCCGAGCATATCTGGCAGCTGACCGCGCCCGGGCTGCCCTCCGATTTCGCGCCGCTCAAATCGGCCGGCACCTACCGGCACAACCTGCCGGAGCATCCCTCCTCCTTCATCGGCCGCGAGGCCGAGGCGCAGGAGGTGGGCGAGCTGGTCGCCCATCACCAGATCGTGACGCTGGTCGGCACCGGCGGGCTCGGCAAGACGCGGCTGTCGCTCAAGGTCGGGCTGCAGGTGCTGGGCTCCTTCCCCGACGGCGTCTGGTTCGTCGAGTTGGCGCCATTGGCCGACCCGCAGCTGGTGGCGGAAACGGTCGCGGGCGTGCTCGCCGTCACGCTCCCGTCCGACAAGCCCCCCGCCGAGTCGCTGGTCCACGCGCTCCGCCAGAAGAAGCTGCTCCTCGTCATCGACAATTGCGAGCACCTGGTGGCCGCCACGGCCGAGCTCGCGGCGGCGCTGGCGCGGGGCTGCCCGCATCTCTCGATCCTGGCGTCGAGCCGCGAGGCGCTGCGCATTCCCGGCGAGCACATCTTCCGCATGCCGGCGATGGGATTTCCGGACAAGGCCGAAGGCCTGTCGG
>DATGFU010000451.1:0-27361 GCA_035308865.1 Allostellaceae bacterium
CGCGCGCACCCGCATCTCGCCGAAGCGTTCGACCTCGCGGAACCGCGCGGCCTTGCGCGCTATCTGTGCTGGTTCTGCGTGGTTGCCGTGCCGCATTACGGCATCGCGGCACTGGTATCGCGGAGTCTGGTCGCCGCCGTCTTCGAACCTGACGAGGGGACGCCGCCGCTCGGCCACCGGCGGCCGAGCCGGCTCGAACGGTTCGTCTGGGATTCCGCGCCGGCGCTTCAGTCCCGGTTCGATCTCGCGACCGCCGAGGGTCAGGACGGCTTCGTCCACTGGTTCGCCGAGCGTGGTGCGGCAGCGAGCGGGCTCGGGTGGCTCTTCGCGGAAGCGGTGCCCCTCTCCCCGGCGGTCCCGCGCCGCGGCGCGCTGGCACCCGGCGGCGTGAACCTGATCGGCTTCGCCTACGGCCAACTCGGTGTCGGCGAGGATATGCGGATGCTCGCCACGGCCTGCGGCGCGGCGGAGATCCCCTTCTGCGTCGTCGCCCGCACGCCGATCGGCGAACGCGGGCCGGAGGACCGCCTTCTGGCGCCACGCGCGGTGCCGGCACCGGTCTACGACACTTCGATCCTTTGCATGACGGGGCTCGACACCGGTCTACAGCTCCTGGAGCGGCCCTCGCTGCTCGACGACGGCGCCTATCGGATCGGCTACTGGCCATGGGAACTGCCGCATTGGCCGGGCGAGTGGCAATGCGCCTTCGGGCTGGTCGACGAGGTCTGGGCCTCCAGCCGGTACACCCTCGCGGCCTATGAGGAGGCGACGCTGCTCCCGCTGCGCCAGATGCCGCTCGCCGTCAGCGTCGATCGTATCGTCATGAGATCACGGGCGGCGTTCGGCCTGCCCGAGGACCGCCTGCTCTTCCTCTATGTCTTCGACGGCCATTCCTACATCGCCCGCAAGAACCCCGAGGCGGTGGTCGCGGCCTTCCGGCAGGCCTTTCCGACCGGAAGCGAGCCGGTCGGGCTCGTGCTCAAGATGATGGGCGGCGACCGCACGGATCCGCGCGAGACGGCGCTCTTCGCCTCGATCGCCGAGGATCCGCGGATCATGGTCATCGACGGGGTGATCCCGCGGGGCGAGGTGCTCGGCCTGATCGCGGCCTGCGACATCTATGTCTCGCTGCATCGCGCCGAAGGGTTCGGGCGGACCATCGCCGAGGCCATGCTGCTGCGCCGCCCGGTCATCGCGACCGGCTTCTCGGGTTCCGACGAACTGGTCGGACCGGAGACAGCCTTGCCGGTCGCGTGGGGCCGCCGTGCCGTCGGGCCGGACGAATATCCTTTCGGCGACGGACAATGGTGGGCCGATCCCGATATCGATCACGCCGCCTGGTGCCTGCGCAGGCTGGCGGATTCGCCCTCGGCCCGGGCACGTCTCGCCGAATCCGCCTATCGCCATGTGTCCGGGAGGCACGCGCCGGCGCTTGTCGGCGCCCGCTATGCGGCGCGGCTCGCCGAGATCGCGCGCAACCGGATCGGCGGCTGAGGGCTTATTCCGCAGCCAGGGACAATGACGGGCGGCGGCCGCCCCTCACATCGTCGATCAGCTGGCACCAGCGCGGCAGCGTGACGCTGAGATCGTATTTCGTCACCGCCGTCCGGCGCGCGGCCTCGCGGATATCGGCCATACGATCGGGATGGTCGAGCACCTCCTCGATGCGATCGCAGATCCGGCTGGTCGCGAAGAAATCGACCGCCAGCCCGTTCACCCCGTCCTGCAGCACCTCCATGACCGGCGGCGTATCCGACCCGACGATCAGGCACCCCGCCGCCATCGCCTCGATGAACGACCACGAGAGCACGAAGGGATAGGTCAGGTAGACATGCACCGACGAGACCTGCAGCACGTTCACATAGGCGGCGTAGTCGACCTGGCCGAGGAAATGGATGCGGCTGAAATCGAGCTGCGAGCCCACTTCCTTCAGCAGTATCTCGCGATACGTCGTGCCGCCATCCGGGTGCCTCCCATAGCTGACGCCGTCGCCGCCGATGATGATGACCTGCGCGTTCGGCCGCCGCCGCTGCAGCTCCGGCAGCGTCCGCATGAATACGTGGAAGCCACGATAGGGCTCGAGATTCCGTGCGACGTAGGTGATGACCTCGTCCTTGCGGGTCAGCGTGCGGTCGCTTCGGGCCAGCTGCACCCAGGCCTCGGGATCGGGCTTGACCCGCTCGGTGCTCACGCCTTCATGGATCGCCGTGATGCGTGTCTGCATCTCTACCGGGTAAAGGCTGCGCTGCCATTCCGTCGCCGTATGGCCCCAATCCGCGGCGTTGAACCCGATATGGTTCACCGCATTGCGGCAGCGCAGCATGAACGGGTCGGAGGGCAGCGGCGGGTACTCGGGGTCGAAATCGACGTCGAGACCGTATGCACGATAGAAGAACTCGAAATAGGCGGTCAGCGGCACATCGGGGAAGACGTCCTTGACGAACATCGTCTCGCCCCAGCCGTTATGGCCGATGATGATGTCCGGGATGATCCCCTTGTCCTTGAGATTCTGGCATTCCTGCGCCACCGCCATGCCGGTGCGGATACCGATGTCGAGATCGAGCGAGAACTGGTGGCAGATCAGCTGGGCCGGCGCGTCCATCTTGTAGTTGAGCTTGGTCACCCCGCGCATGAAGTTGGGATTGGCCTTGGTAATGAAGAAGACCTCGTTGTCCGGCTGGTCGGCGAGATAGCGCGCAAGGTGCTGGTACTGGCCCGGAAACCACTGGTGGATGAAGAGATAGATCAAAGTCCCAGACCCACTGTCAGGGCGGACAGACGCTCCGGGCCGCCGAATGTCGTCCTTGCCGCGAGCACGTTCAGCTCGATTGTCTTGGGATTGCGCCGCAGCAGCAAATCGGTGAAGCCCGCCTCGCGAAGCCGCTGCGCCATCACCGTGCGGGTGAAGCCGCAGCGATGCGCCATGTGGACATGGCCGCGCGCCAGCGCCGGCGAGAACCCGTAGACCATGTCGTGCGGCGTCACCGGTCCGGCCGGCGACTCATAGGCGACCTCGGCCAGCTGATCCGCGGCAATTCGCTCGGCGACGGCCTGCAGGTCGGGCACGCGCAGGCACAGAAAGCCTCCGTCGTTGAGCACCCGTCGGAACTCCGCCAACGCCGCGGGCACCTGGTGCAGGAACAGGTGCTCGAGGCAGTGCGACGTGAACACGGCATCCGCCACCCCGTCCGGAATTTCCGAAAGGTCGGTGATGCTGGCCACCACGTCCGGATCCGCCTTGGGCTCGAGATCGATCCGGATCTCGCGCCAGGCTTCGAAGTATTCCGGAATGCTGTTGCCTCTGGGTCCGGCGCCGCAGTTCAGGAAGGTTCGGCTGCCGGGGGGATGTTCGGGACGCTGCATCGATCGTGCGTGCCGGCGGGCCGGCTATGACCGGCCGCGGCCCTTGGGCTTCTCTGCGACGCGCTCGGTCACCCGGATCTGGATGGCTTCGAGCGGGTCGTTGGGAACCCGGGAGCGGCAGGCCGCACCGTCCTTCCGCGGACCGATGATGTTGCCGGAGAAGAAGGCGCCGCTGTAGTCGCACTCGTAGGTGGCGGCCAGTTCCGGTATCAGACGTACCGCGAACTCGACCAGCGGCACGCCCATGCCGCGCGTGCCGCACCAGACCCCGCCGCTGAGCCACGGCGTCTCGAACCCGCCGGCGGTGCGCGCCTTGTACTCGATCGCATTGGGCGGGAGCTTTTCCAGCGGCGCCAGCGCGAACGCCTCGAGCCACACCGACTGGCCGATGAAGCCGGCCCAGGCGCCGCCGACGAACGGGACATCGCCGCGATTCTGGATATGCGTCAGCACCTGCAGCCGGACGAGGCTGCCCTCCGGTGCCGCCGCCTCGGGGACCGGCTGATTGGAGCCGGCGACGATCTTGGCGGGCTCCGGCACGACCGACGCCGCTGGCCGCTGGTCGAGTTGCCGGACCTCGATCTCGAGCGGCGGCGCGTTCTGCGCGTTCAGCGAGGTCAGGACGATGTGGCAGGTGCCGCCGCTGACCGCTGCCACGATGGCATCGCCGGGCCGTGTCAGCCACGGACTCGGCATTGTGGGAGCGCTAAGGATGGTGAGCTGTCCGCCACGCGCCGACGACGGCGCGAGGCCGACATGGAGCGCCGGAAGGACAAGCTCCGAATTGGGCGACGCCGAGCCGGCACCACCGCGCACGCCGAAGGCATAAAGGCCCTCGCCCAGCGTCAGGACCTGAACGGTCGAGGTCAGCTCCGGCTTGGCGCCAGCAGGCACGGGAACGTTCGGAATAGTGCTCACGTCGATAATCCTTCCCAATCCACTCGAATCGCTGATTCCTGCGCCGCGGGCGGCGATCTGGCGCGCGGCATTATGCCTTTCGGCCGCTTGCCTTGCCAACTCCAACAATGCGTCGTTCACGACTGCCGGCGGCTGACCCGGCGGCAACAGCCGGACCAGATCGGCGTCGGCGAGACGTTCGGCGATGGCCCCGATCGCAAAGGCCACGATCGGCAGCCCGGCACGCCGCGCGTGCGTCAGCGAATAGCACCACGTCTCCGGCCAGACCTGCGGAAAGAGCGCAACCTGGCAGCGCTCGCGGGCGATCAGCCGGTCGATCTCGCCTTCCTCATAGACGCCGGTCACGAATATGCGGCCGGTCTCGAACAGGCCGCAATCGTCGACGGAGGTCCCGATCAGGACGAAGTCGAGGGGAAGGCCGCGCCGTTCCGCATCAAGCGCGCATTCCCGCAAAATGCGCAATCCCTTGTGCCAGCCGCCGCCGCCGACCAGTGCGACGCGAATTCGCCCGTCGCCACCGGATGGCGGCGGCGCCGGGACGGCCGGCGGCGCTTCCCAGGGCCGAACGACGATCGGAATTTCGGGAAAGTAGCGGCTTATCCGCCTGGCGGTGTCGCGGCTGGGCGCCAGCACGCGGTCGGCCCGCTCCATCAGCGCGAGACTGCGGCGACGCAGGTCGCCGGTGCTGATGTCCTCCTCGATGAAGGCACCCTGGGTGCGGATGCAAGTGTCGCAGCCCGCCAGGTCCGGCTCGCCGCAATAGCGGGCGTCCTCGTCGATCAGCACGATGCGCGGGCAGATCCAGACATAGTCGTGGAGAGTGATGCCGAACGGCACGCCGAGCCGATCGGGAAGCTCGAAAATCGCGGGCGAGTGGCCGAGGAACTCGTGGAACTCCACCCGCTCGACCCCGATCCGCGTCAGGAGGTCGCTCAGCGCGCCGATCTCATCGGGCAGCTTGTAAACCAGATCCTCGTAGGGCGCTCCGGGAACCCGGAGACGGCACATTCCGCCCGCGTTCTCCTTCGCATTGGGACGGAGCTCGATCGTCCGCCAGCGATCGGCGGCGAGCTCCGGCCGGCGGTCGTCGAGGTAACGGTCGATGCCGCCGGTCAGCGCCACCGTCACGTCGAGCGCGCTCCGCCGGCGATGGCGCTTGAGCCTAGCCTCGTCGATGGCGCGCCGGGCCGGTCGAAGCGGGTCGGCATCGACGAAGCGGCGGACCAGGTCGAGGAAGCCGGGATGCCGTGCCTCGATCAAGCGCTCCGCATGCTCGATACGCAGCATCCGCATCGCCCCGAACGACGCCGCGCCGATATGGCGGACGAAAACATCCGTCGCGGCGACGCTGCGCCAGCCCCGGCGCCGCGCCCGGAGGCAGAAATCGTCTTCTTCCCCGTAGCCGCGGCCGAACGTCTCGGCGTCGAGCAGGCCGGTCTCGTCGATGCAGTCCCGCCGCAGGTAGAGGCAGAACCCGATGCCGGTCGGCAGATCGACGACGCGACCGCGATTGACCTCGGCTGCCACGAAATCGAGATCGGCGGCGAGGGCGGCATCGCACTCCCCCTCCCGCCCGGCCGGATAGGAGACGATGGAACCGCAATTCGTCAGCGGTGTCGCCGTGCCGATCTCGGGTGCCGCATAGGCGGCACGGCGCAGGCGCACCAGCCAATCGCCGTAAACCTCGGCATCGGCGTTGAGCAGGACGACATCGTTGCCGGGAAGATGGCCGATGCCGCGATTGGCGGAGCCGGGAAATCCGAGATTGCGCCCGTTGCGCAAGAGGGTGAACCGGCCATCCGCGGCGAGCGCGTCGAGGTCACCGACGAGACCGTGATCCGGGCTGGCATCGTCGACGACGACGACGTCCGTGGTCGCGGGATCGACCGTCCGCAGCACCGAGCGCAGGCAGGCCAGCGTCTCGCCCCGGCCACCATGGACAGGGATGACCACGCTGACGCGTGTGGCGGGCGGCGTCCCGGCGACAGCGCGGGGTGGCGGGTCTTCAACCGGCTGCGGCCGGACACGGGGCGTCGGGCGTCGTAACGGGCTTCCGGCGAGGCCGATCTCCGAGCCGTCCGGCTGCAGCGCCTTCACCGAGATCTCGCCGTGCAACCCGAGTGCGCGCGGCGAGGCGGCGTATTCCGGCCGCGCCAGCAAATGCTCGTCGGCCGCCGCCGGTATGTGGAGCCTCGCCCCTCGCCCGCTGCTGTCCTCCAGCAGGAGCGTGAGCGAGCTCGCCGGCGACCAGCCGAGTCTGGCCCAGCCGGTGATCTTATTATCCGCGAGTGTCGCTGTGCCCGCGAGCCGGAAATCGGGTCGGCCGACGTTCCCTCCGCCCAGCAGCGGTCCGGCGGGGGATTCGATTCGAAGCCCGGCCGAGAGAAGGTCCCAGGGCAGATCGATCTCGCAACGTCCGCTCTCGTCGGCTCGGCCGGTCGCCCCCATGTTCCCGGCTTCATCGGTCACGACGACCGACGTTCCGGGCGGGGCGCTCCCGACCCAGCGGCCCGACGCGGTCAGGGCGATCCAGCCGATGAAGGCCGTCTCGCCGCGGGTGATCAGCGTATCGACGAGGCGAGGCAGCGAGCCCAGCGACTCCAGGGCGTAGAGGCGGAGGATCCGGTTGATGAGGTCCGCCGCGGTGGCGATGTCGCCGATCCCAAGCCGCGCCTCGATCAGCGTCAGCCCCCATTCCGGGGTGGCATCGAGGTGGTCGCGCCGGCCGAGAATCTCGAGCACCTCGTCGTAGCGCCCGAGCCGGCGGAGGAGCGAGGTGTGTATCAGCGCGATGGCCGGATCGTCGCCAGCGAGCCGGCGCGCCCGGTCCGTCAGCCGCTCGACGGCGTGGATGTCGCGCTCCGCGGCGGCGGCCGCAGCAGCCACCAGAAGCCCCTCGAAATGGGCCGCCGGGTCGGACAGCATCCGCCGGATTTCTGCGGCACCGAACGGCTTCTCGGAAATCGGATGGGCCATGACGCTGTCGACGACCTGATGGTCAGGCCCGAACCGGGGTCCTGCAGCGTCCGCCACGTTCGCCGGCACCGGCCGCGAATGCAAGCCCACCAAAAGAAAAGGCCCTCTCCAGGAGAGGGCCTTTCCCGGAACGTCTCAGACCTAGGTGCCGGTGATTGTGGTGACGCTGTTGACGCCGATGAACACCACCTCGGTATGGCCGAGCTGGATATACGCGCTGCCGCCAGTCACCGTGACCTTCGAATTGCCGCCGCCCGCGGTGTCGAACTTCGCGAGACGCGTGAAGAATGAGCCGGACAGCGTGTCCTTGGCGCCTGCGTTCGAGTCGAAGCCCTGGATGACAATCAGGTTGCCACCGGTGTCGACCTCGAAATTGACGTTGCCATGGCCGGTGTCTTGGAGGAACGACACCCCCGCCCCGCCGACGAACGTGTCGTGCCCGAGGCCGCTATACGCCATCAGCGTGCCGGCTCCGCCCTCGACCGAGAACGTGCTGCTGGCGGTGCCGCTGTCGGTGAACACCGTAAAGCCGGAGCCGGCAGTCACGGTGGCGCTGCCGAACGCATCAATATTGTTGATGCCGGAGCCGCCCTTGATGTCATCAGTGCCATGGCTGTACACAACCATGTCGCCGCTACCGACATGAATCTTGTTCGCGCCCGAGCCCGAGATGATCGTGCCGGAGCCGCCGCCGCCCGTGATCGTGTCGTTGCCCTCGTTACCGACGAGCAGCTCCAGCGGGATCTTCGGCGTGCTGCCGTGGCCAACGATCTTGGCGGCGGTCGTGCCGGTCAGCACGATGCCAGCCGCCTTGCCCTGGAGCGCGATGGTCTCGCCGGCGGTCGTCGGCGCGCCATTCTCGATGTTCGTCGAGGTTTTCGGCGAGGGAGCCTTCGCAGGCGCGTGCGCGAATCGCGTTCCCACGCTGGGCTTCGACAGCCCGCCGGGCGTGTAGACGAAGACGCTCGTGCTTGGCGTAACGGCGACAATCTGGGCTATGCCCTGATTGATCTCGCTCGTTATCAGCGACCCGAGGGGAGTCCCCGCGAGGCTCGAGCCAATCGTGATCGTTGCATGGCCACCCTTGCCACCCTGAACCGACGTCATTTGAACCCCCAATCGCCCAAGAGACCCGGACTAAGTTTCCAGTGCGCTGCCTCGCTCAGCGCCTTCTTAGGTACATCCGGTTGTACCGCGCGTCAACGGATTAATCGGCGAAATTGGGTCTCCGGTGCGCACAGCATTCCCCGGATATCGGGGATGCCCGAGGGCATGTCGGCAACGGTACGGGCTATTGCGCCGTCGACGACCAGGCCCCAACCGGGATCCTGCATCGTCCGGCACGTTCGCCGGCCGCGAATACAAGCCCACCAAAGAAAAAGGCCCTCTCGCTGAGAGGGCCTTTCCCGGGAAAACCTCAGGCTTAGGTGCCGATGATCGTGCTGACGCTGTTGACGCCGACAAACACCACTTCGGTATTGCCGAGATGGATGTAGGCGCTGCCGCCCACCACCGTGACCTTCGAATTGCCGCCGCCCGCCGTGTCGAACCGGGCGAGGTGGGTGAAGAAGGCACCGGAGAGCGTGTCCAGGTTGCCCGCGTTGCTGTCGAAGCCGGAGATGAGGTCGAAGCCGCCGGCACCGGGCGCACCGATCTCGAAGGTGACGCCGCCCTGACCCGAATCCTGCATGTAGGACGTCGAAGTGCCCGAGCCGCCCACGAAGGTATCGGAGCCGAGGCCACTGTAAGCGACCATCGCGCCCGACGATGCGCCCTCGACCAGGAAGTGGCTGCTCGCCGTGCCGCTGTCGGTGAAGACCAGCAGGCCCGAGCCGGCCGTGACCGTGGCGCTGCCGAACGCATCGACGTTGTCGATGCCCGCGCCTCCCTTGATCGTGTCGGCGGAGCCATGGCTGTAGACCACCATGTCGCCGCTGCCGGCGTGAATCTTGTTCGTGCCCGAGCCCGAGATGATCGTGCCCGAACCCCCGCCGCCGCCGATCGTGTCGCTGCCTTCGTTGCCGACGAGCAGTTCCACCGAGCCAAACTGATTCGCCACGTGGCCGACGAGCCGAGCCGAGGTCGAACCGGTGAGCACGATGCCCTGCGCCTTGCCTTGCAGCGTGATCTGCTGGCCTGCCTGGGTGGGCGCACCTTGCTCGACGTTGATCGCGCCGGGCGCCGCGTGAACCGTAGGCACACGTCCGAAGCGCGTCCCCGCGCCGGGATTCGACAGGTTGCCGGGCGTGTAGACGAAGACGCTCGTGCTGGGCGTGACAGCGATAATCTTTGCCAGACCCTGATTGATCTCGGTCGACAGCAACGTCGCCAGGGTCGGACTTACGCTCGCGCCGATTGTGATCGTCGCCGCTGGACCCTTACCGCCCTTAACTGATGTCATAGAAACCCCCAATCGTCCAAGAGACCCGGACTAAACTTCGATCCACTGCCCCGCTCAGCATAGACTTGGTACATCCGGTTGTGCGGTGCGTCAACCGTTGAATCGGCGATCCGGGCAAAAAACGGCCGCGCGGGCCAAAGATTGTTTCGGTCCATGCCAGGGTGAGGACGATTCCGCCAAGTGCTTGAAGCACAAGCGCTCGCTATAGCAGCGAACATGCGCAATAAGTTGGCAGCGAGGCCTCTCTGATGGGCTGCAGGGCTCAACCGTCTCCGCGTCTGTTCCCATTATTGCCCCGACATATTGCCCCAAACGGGAAGTTTCATTCGCGTTTTGGTAGAAGCCAGCGGGGACCTACCGCACGTGCACAATGCGGTACATAGATACCGAATCGTGGTCTTAGACCGAACTCTCCGTCTTATCGCCGAGCACGACGTCGTCCGCCTCGTCCGCGCCGCCGACGACCACCGCGATAACATCGAGCGGCTGGTCGCCGGGATTGCCGAGACCGTGGCGAACCCCCGGCGGGAGCGTGATCGCCCCTCCCTCGCCCAGCACGAGAGTCTCGCCGCCCTTCACGATCTCGGCGACGCCGCGAACGACCAGCCAATGCTCTTCCCGCCGACCGCTGACCCGAAGAGGCAAGCGTCCGCCCGGCCGGACCGCAAGATGGAAGACGCGGAGTTCGCCACCGACCCGGAGCGTGCGCCACGTGCCCCAGGCTTCCTGGGAGGTGGTGGGTTTGGCGAGTTCGGGCCGGCTGCCGCGCTTCAATGCGTCGACCACCTGCTTGACTTCCTGGGCGCAGTCGCGCGGCGCGACAAGGACGGCGTCCGGGGTCGCCACCACGACGAGGCTGTCGACGCCGTACGCCGCCAGAAGCTGCTCCTCGCTGCGCAGGTAGCTGTCGCTGCACGCGACGGCGACGACATCGCCAAGCGTTACGTTGCCGGTCGCGTCCCGTGCAGGGGCGACCTCCCACAACGCGTCCCAGGTGCCGACATCGCTCCACCCCATCGTCACCGGCACGACGGCCGCCCTTTCGGTCCGCTCCATCACCGCATAGTCGATCGACTGGTTGATCGCGCGGCCGAAGGCGGCGGCGTCGAGCCGGACGAAGTCGGGATCGGCTCGAGCGGCGGCCACCGCCTCGACCGCCGCCGCCGCCGTGTCCGCCATGTAGCGCGCAAGCTCTTCCAGGTAGAGCGCCGCCGGGAAGAGAAAGATGCCGCTGTTCCAGCTGTGGATCCCATCGGCGATGTAGGCCTCGGCGCGTGCCCGGTCCGGCTTCTCGACGAAGGCGTCCACCCGGTAGACGTCGTCGATTTCCAGCGGCGCCCCGCGCCGGATATAGCCGTAGCCAGTCTCGGGCCGGTCGGCGGTGATGCCGAAGGTGACGAGGTAGCCTCCCGCGGCCGCCTCGCGGCCTGTGGCTATTGCACGTGCGAACGCCGCCTCGTCGCGGATCGTGTGGTCGGACGGCATCACCAGCATCAGCGCACCGGGATCGGTCGCGCCGAGATAGGATGCGGCGGCGGCCACCGCCGGCGCCGTGTTGCGGGCAACGGGCTCGAGCAGCAGGGCGCGCGGCGTCACGCCGATCTGGCGAAGCTGCTCCGCGATCACGAATCGATGCTCGTCATTGGCGATGATCAGCGGCGGCTCCGATACGCCGGCGCCGGCCAGGCGCAGCACCGTCTCCTGCAGCAGACTCTTCTCGGAAATGAGCGGCAGGAGCTGCTTCGGGGAACCGGTTCGAGACATCGGCCACAGGCGGGACCCGGCGCCGCCCGACAGGATGACCGGGTGAAGAACGGCTTCCGCCATGGTCGATCTCGCCTCCGTTGCGCCGGCGGCACCATACGCGATCCCGGCCAACGCCCGGGAGGGGCTTCGCAACCGCCGGGCAACCCCTTATCACGGTGTCCGGAGGAACGAGCCCGTGGCGCAGTACGAGGGTTCCATCACCGCCATCGCCGACGGTGCGGTCATCGGCTGGGCGTGGGACGCGACGCGGCCCGATCTGCCGGTCGAGGTCGAGGTCTTCGTCGGCACGACGCTGCTAGGGCGGACCGCCGCCGACCGCTTCGACGCCGTTCTGGTCCAAGAGGGCAAGGGCAACGGCTGCCACCGCTTCGACCTGGTGCCGGGGCGGATCGGCCCCCTCGAGTTCCCGGCGACGCTATTCGGCCGCATCGTCGGCGCGGCCGACCCGCTCGATGGCACGGCCGTGATTACCTCGCCGGAGATGCTGGCGCGGGCCCTGCCCTCGACGCTCGGCCCGCCGCCCGACCACATCCTCTTCGTGCCGTGCGATGGCGAGCTCCCGGCACGGGGGCTCTACCCCGCCGAGACCGACGGGACCGACTCCTGGCGCTGGAGCGGGCCCGACCGGTCGGTCCTTACCCGCCTTTCGGTCGAGAGGCCGGGCAGGTACGAGGTGGCGGTGCGCCTCGTCGGCTACCGCAAGCCGGCGCTGGCCGAGGCGCAGATGCGAATCGACGGCCGCGCCGTGCCTTGCCGGCGGATCGGCGACGAGCTGGTCGGGCAGGCAACCATCGCCGAAGCAGGGTTCCGCGGCTGGTTCGAGCTCGAGATCCGCACCGGCCCGACCGAGCGCCCCACGGCCTCCGACGACCGCCTGCTGGGCCTCTGCATCCGGGGGTTCTTCATCCGGCCGGCCTGACCGGCCGCCGGATTCCGGCATGCTGGGAGGGCGTCGCGGCGGCTATGATCAACGCGTCGCGGAGCCGGGTCGCCACCGTCGGCCAGGCATAGGCTTCGGCCTTCGCCCGACCGCTTGCGCCCATCGCTTCGGCCGCCTTGGCGTCGGCGGCGAGCCGGCGCATCGCGGCGGCAAGCTCGGCCGCGTCGCGGACCAGCAACCCGTCGATCCCCTCGCTTACCAGCTCGGCGAAGGCGAGCGTCCCGGACTGGGCGATCACCGGCCTTCCGCTCATCCAGGATTCGAGGAGGACGATGCCGAAGCTCTCGCTTTCGCTCATGGTGACGAGCGCAATCGCTCCCGCCAGCGCGCCCAGCACCGCCTCCCGCGGCAGCTCGCCGTAGTCGTGCAGCCCGGCCATGGCGGGGATCACGACGCCTTCGTCGGCGCCGACGAACACGAGATCGGCGCCGAGCGCCTCGCCGGCCGATCGCCAAGCCTCGATGACGACATCGCAGCGCTTCGAGCCCGATTTGCGCCCGAGCACGAGGAAATAGGGGCGGTCGGCGCGATGGATGGAACGGAACGCCGGCACCGTCACCATCGGCCACGCGAACTCCGCGGGATCCACGCCGCCGCCCGGCATTATGACGGGGTGCCCCCCCAGTCGGGCAACGAGACCGCTGGCAACCCCCGCCGAGAAGCAGAGGACGCCGGCCGCGTCGGCGAGCATGCGGTGCTGGTCCCGCCAGTGATAGAACCGGTCCTCGACGTGGAGATGCGGCACCGCCACCGCCGGCACCCCGGCCCCGCGCGTCACCCGCACGGCGTCGGAGGCGAGGCCGAAGGCCATGCCCTGCACGAGCACCACGTCATATTGCGGGGCCTCAGTCTTCAGCGCGGCCAGCAGCGCCCGCGAATGCGGCCCGCGCAGGGCGTGGAAGTCGGCCTCCGCCTCAGCGGATCGTGCCTCGGCAGTCTCGACCGACCAGGCGACCCAGTCCTCGGTCCGGTGGCGCGAAGCGAAGGATTCGTAGTCCTCGCCGAGATCGATCGGGCGCTCCACTTCGTTGCCGTCGATCACCGTGGCCAAGGTAAGTGCGAAGGCGATCTCGACGAGCGCATCCTCCGATCGGTGTGGCGCCATCACCAGTTCGACGATGTGGTCTCGGGCAGGAGGGAGCGTCAGCTCGATCGAGAACGGGCTGGTCACATCCGGCATCGCGGCAATGGCGCCATCAACGCGGCACTGGATCGGTGCCTGACCGCTCTCATGGACGCCGGCGAGCCGCAAGACGGCGTGGCCGCGCGGCACGAAGATCTCGGACTTCCCGGTCGACCAACGGAGGAGGCTTCCCGCTGCGCGCGACGGTGCGTTCCAACCGCCGAGCAGCAACGGGCGGTCGAGGCCTTGCGCCACCTTGCGGCCGAGCGTCAGCGATTCCGCCTGCCACAGGCGGAAGAGACGCCAGCACGCAGCGCTCTCTGCCTTCTCATCGGGCACGTCGGGCGGGAATAGCGACAAGCGCCGAAGAAACGGCGCGATGAACCGGGCGGTCGAATCCGGCTCGGGCTCCGCTCGTGCGATGAAGCGGGAGAGGTTGACGATCTGACCGACCGCAGGCGCCATCAGGTCGATCGTTACCTCGCCGGTCGCATCGAGCGCCTCTAGCAGCCGCGCGAGATAGGCCTCGGCGCCGCCCGGCGGGGGTTCGCCGTAGCGGTAGGTGACGACGAGCAGGCGGAGCGGCTTCCGAGGTGCGAGCGGCGCGACGATCGCGGCGAAGGCCTCGCCCAGCGTCGCCCAGGATAGCCGACCCTCGGCCAGCGCCCGACCGCGCCGCGCCATCGCGGTCCGCTCGCCGGGCCGGGTTGCCAGCCGATCGAGCGCGGCCGGGAAGCCGTGCGGCTCCGCGATGACCGCCTCGCCCGTCAGGGCAAAGCCACGGCCGCCTTGCGGTGTCGTCACGACAGGCAGTCCGTGGCTGAAGTAATCGGCCATCTTGAGGTTCGACCCGCTGCCTTCGATGACCGGGTTCAGGGCGACATCGGCCATGAGCAGCAGCCCGCGCCTCTCCTCGTCCGAGACCCTCCCGACCAGGTCGAGACCCGCCATTCCCGCCAGATCGTGCAGCGATTCCGCGACAGCGCCAACGATGCGGAGCCGCATCGCCGGCAGCGCCGGCAGCACGCGCTCGGCCAGGAACCGCGCCGCCGTGACATTGGGCGGGTGGCCGCTGCCGATGAAAACCGCCGTGAAGCCTTCCCGCCAGTCGCGCGCTTCCCGCGCCGCGATCGCGGCCTCGACCGGCGCTTCCGGACAGGGATCGGCGCCGTTCGCGACGACGGCAGACGCCTGTCCGCCGTAGAGCGTGGCAACGGTGGCGGCGTCTTCCGCCGCCACCGTGACGACGTCGTCGGCGATCCGGATGCCGTAGGCCTCGAGCGCCGCGACCACGGGCAGGAGGAGATCGGCGTCGCGATGGTCCCGCAGCAGCGCCGCCTTCAGCGTGGCCTCGACGTTATGCATGTCGAGCACCACCCGCCCCTGCTTTCCGGTCACCTGGAGAAGCGGCAGCAAATAGGGATGACTGAACACGACGGTCGCCGCCCGCGCGGCGAGTCGCCGGTAGTAGAAAAGCAGGTCGGGATTGAGCGTCGCGGCGAGCGCCGCGATGACATCGTCGACGGTCGCGGAATTCCCCGCGTTTACCCGCCCGACGAGCGCCGCATGGTCAGGCGTCCGCGGCACCCGGACCTCGTGGAACCGCGGCGCCAGCGCCTCGATCTCGACGGTGGCGCTGCGGCCGAAGCAGAGATGCACGACATCGGCGTCGCGTGCGACCCGGCTCATCAGCCGATGAATGCGGAGCGCGCCGCCGGCGACCGGCATCGCAACCGAGTAATCATTCGCGACGAGCACCAGCGGCCGCGCCTGCACGAGCGCGAGATTCTGCCCGAGCAACTCGGCGATCCGCTCTCCGGCCCGGTCGGCGATGTCCCGCCAGTCGAAGCGCCCGAGCGCGGTCGCCCGCGCCGCCTCGCCCAGCTCGGCCCGGAGCGCCGGCCGCGCCAGCAGGGCCAAGAGCCGGCTCGGGAAGCGCTCGAGCGGCGCCACCGCCGCATCCTTGCCGTCCTCGAGATCGAGGCCGCGGGCACCGGCCTCGGTGGTCAGCACCGGCAGGGCCGCCGCCATCGCCTCCAGCACCTTGAGGCTGGTTCCGGCGCCGTGGCGGATCGGATTGACGAAGATATCGGCGCGGGCAAGCGCCTCATGCTTGGCCTCGGCGTCGAGCTTGCCGAGCAGCGCGACATTGCCCGACCGACGGGCCGGCAGCCCGGCGCAGACGCTGCCGCCGATGACGAAATCGGTCGCCGGGAAAGATGGCGCCAGCGTGTCGAGAATGTAATGGGCGGCGGCCAGGTTCGGCGGATGGTCCGAGCCGAGGAAGAGGGCCGAGAGAGGCTGCGCCGGCGCCCGTTCCCGCTGCCCTGCGGCGCCCTCCGCCCAGTCGTACTCCGCCGCCGCGATCCCGTTGGGGCAGATCGCCAGCCGCTCCAATGGCGCGCCATAGAGGCAGTGGAAGCGCAGCCGCTCAGCTTCCGACGTGGCGAAGACCAGCGCCGACTTGGCCACCAGCCGGCGCTCCAGCGCGAAGACCAGGTCGTGGACCGCCCGGTTGCTGGTCAGGTGGCGGGCCATCTCGGCTTCGAGATTGTGCGCGTTGTAAATCCGCGGCTTGCCGTCGCTGTCGATCGTCCTGTCGTAGTCGAGCGTGTAGGGAAACTCGTGGACGACCGCGTCGGCCTCGGTGATCAGCCGGGCGGCGACGCTGTGATATTCGGTCTCGCCGCGCCCGGCGAGCGCGCAGGAGATCCCGGCCGCCTCGCCCTCGATGCCGAGCCGCGCGAAGCACTCGTAGCTCTCGCGGTGGCCGGCGCCCTTCGGCACGCGATGATCCGTGAAGGTTTCGGTCAGCCGGACCGACGATGCCGGCTCCTCCTCCAGCGTCCAGCTCACGAGATCGATGCGGAAGCGCCGACTGAGCGCGGCATAGAGATTGTATAGCCGCAGCTCGCCGCCGCTCTTGGGCGGCACGAAAGCCGGAAAGAAGTTGAGGACGACGAGACGCTTCATGGCCGGGCGCCGTGCGGCCGGATCACCCGCGCCGTTCCAGCCGCGCCAGGCGCGCGGCGAGTCCCTGAAGCTGCGCCTGCAGGAAGGCGACGAGGTATTCGAGGTGCTGGTTGTGGCGGTGCAGCCCGGCCAGCGCGTCGATCAAGGCATCGTACGAACCGGCGTCGTTGATGCCGATGATCGTGCAGGCGATCCCGCCGAGGCGGGCCTCGTCGGACTCGATCAGCGCACGCAGCACCTCGGTGCGCGTCCGCCGCTCGTTGCCCAGCAGGCCGAGCCAGTGCGCGTGGGAGAACGGATCGGGTGGCCGCTTCAGGCAGGCGGCGAAGGCGGCGGCGAGAAATTCCTCGAGCGGCAGCGCCTCGAACTCGGCCAAGTGGAAGTGCGTGCGCGACAGGAACTCGGGCGGTTCCGGCGCGGGCTCCGCCTCGCCCGACGCTTCGCGCTCCAGCATCTCGTACCGGTTGGTCCGGCCGGCCCGCAGCTGCGCCAGGCGCTGGGCGAAGAGCCGCGGCGAGGGTGCCGTGCCGTGCGCCGCAAGCAGCATGCGAAAGACATAGGCGCCGTCATCGCCTTCCCGAAGCGCGCCGAGCAGCTGCGCCTCGCGCTCGGACTCCGCGCCCGGATCGGACTGCACCCTGCCATGGCGCTCAGCCAGCGCCCGCCGCGCCGCCTCGAGCGTGCTCGCCAAAGGCGGCGAAGACGGGTGGGGAAGGTTCATTCTTGCGGAATCCTCGGCAGGGACCGAACGATACCGGCGGCGCCCAGGCCTGTCCATGCCGCGGGAGCCGCCGGCGGCCGAGGGTTGAACCTCGGAGCCCGCTGGTCTAGGAGGATGGCACGCTCGCGCGGCCCCGTCGCGCCGGCAGCAGGGGCAAGAGTGGGCGGCCGATGACGAGACTGGGACGGGACGGCGGGCGCGCGCCGAGCGCCTCTCCTGCCGGCTCGGCGCGGCGGCTTCGTCTCCTCCTGGCCCTGCTCGCCTGCTGCCTTGCCACGCCGGGCCGCGGCGAGACTCTGCAGGAGGTTCTCTCGGTCGCGTACGGCAACAATCCGTCGCTCCTCGCCGAGCGGGCGCAGCTCGAAGGCACCAACGAAGACCTGCCGCAGGCGCTGTCGAATTGGCGTCCGACCGTCACCGTGACGGTCAGCGGCGGCAAGGATCGGCTCCTCACCAATCAATACTGCGCCTTCGAAGGCTCGCAGAACGCGCCGCTGTTCGCGCCGTGCGGCCCCTTCGAGTCGACCGGCAGCAATGTCACGATCCAAAAGCTCTACCAGTCGACCTACGACGTGACGGTCACCCAGCCGCTCTACCGCGGCGGCCGCACGACCGCGCAGACCTCTCAGGCCTACAACCTGATCAACTCGGAGCGCGCCCACCTGTCGGCGGTCGAGCAGTCCGTCTTCCTGACCGTCATCACCGACTACCTGTCGGTGATCGAGAACGTGGAGCTGGTCGCGCTCAACAAGGAAAACGAGGAGATCCTGCACAAGCAGGCCACGGTCACCGAGACGCGGTACCACGGCGGCGAGCTGACCCATACGGACCTCTACCAGGCCGAAGCCGCCTACGCCCAGGCGACCGCCCAGCGCAAGACCGAGGAGGGCCAGCTCGAGGCCGCACGCGCCGCCTACCTTCACGATGTCGGCCAGGCGCCGGGCGAGCTGGTGAAGCCGGCCGTCCTGCCGGTGCTGCCGGCCACGCTGGACGAGGCGGAGGGGATTGCCGCCGCCGCCGCGCCGACCGTCGTCCAGGCGCAATACGCGCAGCAGGCGGCTGAGGACAATGTCGACGTCATCCGCGGACAGCTCCTGCCGACCATCCAGGCCCAGGCCAGCTATAGCCGCAGCAACGACAGCACCGCCTTCGGCCTCAAGATCGACGACAAGCGGATCATCGCCCAGGGGACCTTGCCGCTCTACGAGGGCGGCGCGATCTATTCCCAGTCGCGCCAGGCTCAGAAGGCGGTGGAAATGAGCAAGCACCAGCTCGACGATGCCAGGCGGGCCGCCGTCCAGGCCGCCAAGGGCGCCTGGGACACGCTGATGGCCGCGCGTGCGCTCATGGCCGATCTCCAGCATTCGATTGCGGCGAACGAGCACGCGATGAACGGCCTCGAGGAGGAGGTCAGGGTGGGCACGCGCACCGTCCAGGACGTGCTCGAGCAGCAGCAATCCCTCTTCCAGGCGCAGGTGAACCTGACGACCGCACAGCATGACGAGCTGCTCGACGAGTTCACGCTGGTCGCCGCGATCGGCCGGCTGACCGCCGCGAATCTGGCGCTGCCGATCGAGCTCTACGATCCCGACAAGCACCTCGATGCGGTGCGGAACAAGTGGTTCGGCTTCGATACCGAGCCATGACGGGCGGGTCATTCGGAGGGTCGAACGATGCCGTCTCGCGTTGGGCCAGCCGCCCAAAAGATGGGCAGGCCGGGGTTGAATGGCGACGGCCGGTGGTCTAGGAATTCATGATGCCTGGGCGGTTTGCGCCGTGCGGGCCGGCGAGGTGGATTGGCGGTCGATGAGGGGAGCAGGACTGGACGGCCTTGGCATGCCGGGCGCCTTGCGCAGCGGCGGGGCATCGTGGGCTCGGCTGACGGCGGCGCTTCTCGCCGGCTGCTTGGCCGCGCCCGCCGGCGCCGAGACGCTGCAGGACGCGCTGAGCCTCGCCTACAGCAGCAATCCCTCGCTGCTCGCCGAGCGGGCCCAGCTCGAAGCCACCAACGAGACCCTGCCGCAAGCCTTGTCCAACTGGCGGCCGACGGCGCAGGTCACCGTGACCGGCGGCAAGGACCGTGTCCGCAATTCGCAATACTGCGCGCCCGGCGGCAAGGAAACCACGCAAGGCTTCAGCGGGCCGACCACCGGACCGGTCTTCCCGTGCGGCCAAAGCTTCGGCGCCACGAGCTTTCCCACGCAAGTCACGATCGAGAAGCTCTACCAGTCGACCTACGACGTCACGGTCACCCAGCCGCTCTATCGCGGGGGGCGGACCACGGCGCAGACTGCGGAGGCCTACAACCAGATCAGCTCCGAGCGCGGGCATCTGACCTCGGTCGAGGTGCAGGTGCTGCTCACGGTGGTCACGGACTACCTGTCGGTGATCCAGAACGTCGAGACCGTGGCGCTCAACAAGGAGAACGAGGACATCCTGCGCAAGCAGGCCGCGGCCACCGAGACGCGCTACCACGGCGGCGAGCTGACCCACACCGACCTCTACCAGGCGGAAGCCGCCTATGCCGAGGCGATCGCCCAGCGCAAGGCGGCCGAAGGCCAGCTCGAGGTCGCGCGCGCCGCCTATCGGCACGATGTCGGCGCGGCGCCGGGCGATCTGGTGAAGCCGACCTCGCTGCCCGAGCTGCCGGCGACGCTGGGCGAGGCGGAGGGGATCGCGGCGGCCTCGGCGCCCAGCGTCATCCAGGCGCAATACGCGCAGCAGGCGGCCGAAGACAATGTCGACGTCGTGCGCGGCCAGCTGCTGCCGACCGTCGTGGCGCAAGCGGATTTCCAGAAGACATCGGACGTGTCGGCCTACGGCGAACAGGTCACCAGCAAGAGCGTCATCGCGCAAGGTCAGTGGACCGTCTACGAGGGCGGCTCCGTCTACTCGCAGTCGCGTCAGGCGCAAAAGGCGGTGGAGCAGCGCAAGCACGAGCTGGACGATGCACGGCGGGCCGCCGTGCAGAACGCCCAGCAAAGCTGGGCCGCCTTCCTGGCCGCACGCAGCGCCATCAAGGATTTGGAACACGCGGTTGCCGCCAACCAGGGGGCGATGAAGGGCCTGGAGGAAGAGGTCCGGGTCGGCACCCGCACCGTGCAGGACGTGCTGCTGCAGCAGCAGTCCCTCTTCCAGGCGCAGCTCGGCCTGGTCGGCGCGCAGCATGACGAGTTGCTCGATGAATTCACCCTGGTCGCCGCGATCGGACGCCTGACGGCCAAGAACCTTGCGCTCCCGGTCGAGTACTACGACCCTGACAAGCATCTGGACGCCGTCCGCGACAAGTGGTTCGGTTTCCAGACGGAACCTTGACCCCTGGTCCTGGACAGAGAACATGAACCTCAAGGACGGCGCCAAGATGCGCAAGAATGACCGGCTCCTGGAAAGCGCCGAAGAGCTGGGCGAAGTGGCCTCCGCCTGGGCGCTGGGCGGCGAGAACTTCCTGCCGAACCGGGTGCTGATCCTGGCGAAGATGCTCGACCGGCTGACCGGAGGGCTGCTGCATGAGAGCGAAGGGCTGAGCGTCGCCGAGTGGCGGGTGTTGGTCCAGCTCGCGGTGACCTCGCCGGCCACCGTGCGGCAGCTCGCCGAGAAATCGTGGGTGGATCGCGCCGAGGTCAGCCGTGCCGCCGCCTCGCTGGAGCGCCGCGGCGATGTCGTGCGGCGCGACAACCCCTCCGACGGGCGCAGCACGCTCTTCTCGCTGACCGAGCAGGGTTGGGCGCTCTTCCAGCGGGTCTGGCCGCAGCGCATGGAGCTGCACGCCGGACTGACCGAGCGGCTGGACCCGCGCCAGCGCGCCGTCTTCGAGGAGGTCCTGCTGATCCTGGCGCAGGAATGCGTCGAGCGCCTCCAGCCGGAGGAGCCGGACGCCGGCAGGCTGGCGGAGCTGGCCGAGGAAGAGGAGTAGGGTTTCCTTCCCAACCGACGTGTCCCCCCTCCCCTTGAGGGAGGGGGTTAGGGGGAGGGGTGACGCGCTCAGCTGCCTAAGCGTCGCATGATTGCCGCTACGACGCCTTCGGTGTTGCTCAGCACTTCGTTGTTCCAGAAGCGGATCACCTCGAAACCTCGCGATCTGAGCCATTCGGTTCGATGGCCGTCCTCGGCGATACGATCGGCATGCTGTCCGCCGTCGAGCTCGATGACCAGCTGTTTCCCGACGCACACGAAGTCGACGATGTAAGGGCCGAGCGGGAACTGGCGGCGGAAGCGCAATCCGCCAATCTGCTTGCGTCGAAGATGCTGCCACAGCTTGGCTTCGGCGTCTGTCTGGTTTGCGCGAAGCTGCCTGACGAATTCCTGACTCATCGAGGGGCTACCCCTCCCCCTAGCCCCCTCCCTCAAGGGGAGGGGGAATGATAGCGCAACATTCCCTTCCCAACCGCACGGCAGCGATCATTTTCAAGCCGCTATCAGGGTTGCGCCCGCCCGTCCCTTCGCACATATGAGGGGCGCTTCGTCCTCAACTTCCTAAGCACCGGAAAATGGCCGAAAAGAGAAGCTTCCAGGCGGAGGTCAGCCGCCTCCTCGATATCGTCGCGCACTCGCTCTACAGCGACAAGAAAGTCTTCCTGAGAGAGCTCATCTCCAACGCCTCCGACGCCTGCGACCGGCGGCGCTACCTGGCGCTGACCGAGCCCGACCTGGGCGCGCCCGATGGCGAGTACAAGGTCGTCATCCGCCCCGACAAGAAGGGGAAGATCCTCGCGATCGAGGATAACGGCATCGGCATGAGCGAGGCCGAGCTCGTCGAGAATCTCGGCACGATCGCCCGCTCCGGCACCGCCGCCTTCGTGCGCGGGCTCGGCGAGGATACGCAGAAGGACGTCTCGCTGATCGGCCAGTTCGGCGTGGGATTCTATTCCGCCTTCATGGTCGCCGAGCGCGTCGAGGTGGTCTCGCGCAAGGCCGGCGATCCCAACGCCTATCGCTGGGATTCAGACGGCAAGGGCGAGTTCACCGTGTCGCCCGCCGAGGAGGCCCCGATCGGCACGCGTGTGCTGCTCCACATCCGCCAGGATGACGAGCAGTTCCTCGAGCCGTCGCGGCTGACATCCGTGGTCAAGACCTATGCCGACCACATCGCGCTGCCGATCGTGCTGGAGGACGGCGAAAAGGCCGAGACGCTGAACGTAGCCTCGGCGCTATGGACCAGGCCGAAATCCGACATCTCGGCCGAGCAGTACACAGAGTTCTACCACTCGGTCGGCCACGGCTTCGACGATCCGTGGCTCACCATGCACTGGAAGGCCGAGGGCGTGCTCGAATACACGAGCCTGCTCTTCGTGCCTTCGTCCAAACCCTTCGACCTGTTCGACCCCAGCCGCAAGCACGCGGTCCGGCTCTATGTCCGCCGGGTCTTCGTGACCGACGACTGCCAGGAGCTGCTGCCGTCCTGGCTGCGCTTCGTCAAGGGCGTGGTCGACAGCGAGGATCTGCCGCTCAACATCAGCCGCGAGACGCTGCAGGCCAACCCGATGATCACCAAGATCCGGCAAGGGCTGGTGAAGCGGGTGCTGGGCGATCTTGCGAAGAAGGCGGCGGACGCGCCCGAAGAATACGCGACCTTCTGGGACAATTTCGGCGCGGTTTTGAAGGAAGGACTCTACGAGGATTTCGAGCACCGCGAGACACTGCTGGGCCTCGCCCGGTTCCGCTCGACCACAGAGGACGGGCTGACGTCGCTCGACGACTACGTCAAGCGCATGAAGCCGGGCCAGAAATCCGTGTTCACCATCACCGGCGAGAGCGTCGAGGCGGCGCTCAGGAGCCCGCATCTCGAAGGCTTCCGGGCCAAGGGCGTCGAGGTGCTGGTGCTGACGGATCCGGTGGACGAGTTCTGGCTGCCGGCCGTGCACAAGTTCCGTTCCTTCGAGTTCCAGTCGGTGACCCGCGGCGCGGCCGATCTTTCCGGCATCGAGGGCGGGGAGGCGGATGCCGCCAAGCCCGCGCCGGAAGTGCCGAAATCGGTGGAGAGCCTGATCGCGCTCCTGAAGGTGACGCTGGCCGAGGCGGTCAAGGATGTCCGCGCCTCCGAGCGCCTGACCGACAGTGCCGTCTGCCTGGTCGCCGACCAGAACGACATGGACATGCATCTCGAGCGGCTGCTGAAACAGCACCGCCGCCTGGACCAGACCGCCAAGCGCATCCTCGAGATCAACCCGCAGCACGCGCTGATCCGCCGCCTCGCCGAGCAGGTCAGCGTCCAGGGCGCGATCGCCAGGATCGAGGACGCCGCCTGGCTGCTGCTCGACCAGGCGCTGATCGTCGAGGGCGAGCCGCTGCCCGATCCCACGGCCTTCGCCCGCCGCCTCGCCGCCTGCCTCGAACGCGGCCTGGGGGCGTGACCGCGCTCGCCGGCCGCGTCGCCATCGTCACCGGTGCCAGCTCCGGCATCGGCGAGGCGGCGGCCCTGGCGCTGGCGAAGGAGGGCGCGGCGGTCGTGCTGGCGGCGCGCTCGGCCGGAAAGCTCGCCGCCGTCGCGGAGGCCATCCGCGCCACGGGAGGCACAGCGCTCGACGCGCCTACCGACGTGACCGATGAAGCGGCGGTCAAGGCGCTCGTAAGCACCGCCGTCGAGCGCTTCGGCCGGCTCGACGTCCTGATCAACAATGCGGGCATCGTCGATCACACGCCGACCGAAAGCCTGAGCCTCGCCCGCTGGCAGGAGGTCATCGGCATCAACCTGACCGCCGCCTTCGTCTGTGCCCGCGAGGCGTTCATCGTGATGAAGCGGCAAGGGCGCGGCCGGATCATCAATATCGGCAGCCTGTCGGCCAAGGTGCCGCGGCCCGACACGGCCGCCTACGTCGCCTCGAAATTCGCGCTCGAAGGCCTGACCCGCTCGCTGGCGCTCGACGGGCGCGCCCACGGCATCACGGCCTCGATCCTCCATCCCGGCATCGTCGCCACGGCGCTGATGCCGGGCATGGCAGCGCTGCCGTCGACCGAAATCTCCTCGGTCGACGACGTGGCCCGCATGCTGGTGCTGATGGCGAGCCTGCCGGACGAGGTCAACGTGCTGGAGATGCTGGCGGTGCCGATCGGGGCGCCCTTCCTCGGCCGCGGCTGATGCCGCGCAGATTCTCGGCCCGCGAGGTCGACCGGTTCTTCGCGATCCTGGCCGAGCGCGATCCGGAGCCGCAGACCGAGCTCGAATACGGCGATCCGTTCACGCTGCTGGTCGCGGTGGTGCTCTCCGCCCAGGCCACGGATGCGAGCGTCAACAAGGCGACGCCGGCGCTGTTCGCCGTCGCGCGCACGCCGTCGAGCATGGCGGCGCTCGGCGCGGAAGGGATCGCGCCCTACATCAAGACGATCGGCCTGTTCAACGCCAAGGCCAAGAACCTCGCGGCGCTCTCCCGCATCCTGGTCGAGAAGCACGGCGGCCAGGTGCCGAGGGACCGCGAGGCGCTGGAAGCGCTGCCCGGGGTCGGCCGTAAGACCGCCAACGTGGTTCTCAACGTCGCCTTCGGCGATCCGACCATCGCGGTCGACACGCATATCTTCCGCGTCGCCAACCGCACCGGGCTCGCGCCGGGCAAGACACCGCGCGCGGTCGAGGACGGGCTGGAGGCGATCGTGCCGGCGAAATGGAAGCGCCACGCCCATCACTGGCTGATCCTGCACGGGCGCTACGTCTGCAAGGCGCGGCGCCCGGATTGCCCCGTCTGCGCCGTCCGCGACCTGTGCCGCTACGAGGCGAAGACGTTATAGAGGCGCGCTGGCCCCCGAGCCGACCTGAGCGAGCAGGAAGGCGGCAAGGTCGATCGCGATCGCCGCCATCCGCCCGTCGACATCACAAGCGGGGTCGTAAGCCGTCAGGGCAGCGGCACTCACCGGAATCGCCGTCGTCACCTGAGCGATGATTTCCCGGACCTCATCGGGTGCCAAGCCTTCGACCGGCTGGTAGTCGTTCACTCGACCATGCCCGCGGCCGTGGACATCGAGATCAACGTGGAGATAGGCCGCGTTCGCGCGTGAGCGGAGCGAAGCGAGCGCGTTGGCCACTCCGCCTTGCCGCAGCTCGTCGACTCCGAGATGCGTCATGGGCGACCGGGCGACGGTCTCCGCCTCGACCGGATCGAGATCCTGCCCGCCGATGAGCAGCACATTTTCCTCCGGGACCGGCTCGAACCCGTGAATCTTGCGGATCATGGAAGTCCAGCATCGTCCGGTCGCCATCGCCAGGGCCATGCCGTCGAGAAATCCGGTTTCGGTCGTCTCGGGCGTGTTGAAGTCGCCGTGCCCGTCGAGCCAGACGATTCCCTTCCGCTCACCGGCCATGCCGGCGAGCGCTCCGATGGCCGCGGTGTTGCAATTCCCGGCGAGGATAAGGGGGAACTCACCGCGCGACGACGCATGGGCCACGGCGCCGGCAGCGAGGCTTTGCAGCGAGAAGCCGGTACCGTTCTCAGTCGGGAACGGGTCGGTCGGCATCAGGAAGCTCGGAATGACCTCCCAACCTTCCCGGCTCAGCCGCTCGGAAAGCCCGCAGGCGAGCAGATGCTCCGGCCCGTTCCCCATCCGGACCCTGTGTCGGCCCGAATCGTAACTCGAGATGATAAGGCGGACCGTGCGCGAAGCCCTCATCGGGCGTGCGATCCTACCCCGAGACAGTGTTAAAGGGCACGCAGTTGGCAGCCGGACCGGCATCGTCGCTGCGATTGCGCGTCACCGCGTGCGCCACCTTGAACTCGCCGCCCTCCTGATAAAGGAACACGTCGAGGACGCAGGACGGCCCGCGATATTGCCAGATCTGCGCCGACTCCTCCTCGCGCTTGAAATCGGGCTGGCCCAGCCGCGCCGTCAGGCCCGCGGCCGTCAGGCTGCGCAGGGCGACGAGATCGGCGGCGGCGATCGGCGGGCGCGACGGGGCGACGGCGACGGACGGATTCGCGCCGGCCGGCGCCATTGCGGCCGCCGAAGACGGCGGCGCGCCGTGATGGGCGCAGGCGCCGAGGCCGACGATCGTAAGCGCGGCGACAAAACGGCGGGAAAATGCTGACAAGGCCATCGGCGAGCTTTGCATACAGCGAGTCGGAGACACTCGGGCGCGCCGCTCTGCCGGCGCGCCCGAGCATAATGATCAGGCGAGGCGGTTCGGCCCCAGATCGACCACGGCCTGCGGCGCCCGTTCGCGCCTCGGCTCGTGCACCTCCGCCGTTTCCGCCGGCTGACCCGGCTGCGCCTGGACATCGCCCGAGATCTGGCCGCCGCACTCGATCTCGATCTGCCCGTAGCGGACGGTGCCGCTGACCTGGCCGGTCGAGCGGATGAACAGCCGGTTGCGGACGGTCAGCGTGCCTTCGAACCGGCCGCGGATCTCGGCGTCGTCGATCGACGCGGCGCCGCGATAGAGGCCGGATTCGGCGATGTTGACGTCCTGGCAGCTCTGCAGGTTGGCCTCCACGCTGCCTTCGACGATCAGCCGGTCGCAGGATTTGATCTCGCCCGACAGCGAGATCTCGCGGCCGACGATGAGCTGGCGCATCTCCGCTTCGGATTTGTGCGCCGGCGCCGGCGTTGCGTGGCCGTCGGCGGGGCGGCGCAGGATGTCCGGGTTGGGCTGGGTGAGGTTCGGGGCGGTCGGGCGGGGTGGCAGCATGGGCGTCCTGTTCGTCTGGATGGGCGGAAGGGGCTGTGAGGCGCCCGGCCTGCCGGAAGAGGGCGCGGCGGGCTGGGTGGGTTTGGCCGCAGCGGGCGCCGCTGCCGGTGGAGAGGGTCGTGTCGGTGTGGGCGCAAGCAGGCTCTGCGGATCGGGTCCGTCGGAGCCGTCCTCGCTTTTCCTTCGGCGAAACATCGTGATCTTCGTCCCCTGCAGTGATTCCCGCTTGGTTAGGCGGCGCCAGGACGCCGTTCCAACAGGTGCACCGTCGCAGCCAAGCCGACGATCGGCGCAACCAGGTTGAGCCCTGGAACCGTCAGCAGGAACGCCGCAAGCGCCCCGTTGACGATGAACGTGGCTCTGTTGGCTCGCCACACGAGGCGGGCAGTGCGGCCATCCATCCGGCGGAGCGTCACCGCATCGAAATAACCGCGGCCGAGAACGTAGCCGTTCAGGAGCAGGAAGAGAACGAGATTCACGCCCGGTAGGAAGAAATAAATCGGCAAAAGGACGAGGTTGCCGAAGACTGTGCAGACGAGCAGCCATATGCCACTGGAGAGCGTGTCGCG
>DATGFU010000452.1:0-5111 GCA_035308865.1 Allostellaceae bacterium
GTCGAAAAGATTGGTGGTCGCCAGCATCATCGCCGCGATGCCGCCGAACACCACGACGATCTCGGCGAGGCGATAGACCGCGGCCGGGCGCGACGTGGCGCGCTCGGCGAGCACCGCGGCCACGGCATCGCGCATCGCCCCCATTTCCGCGCCCCTGCATCGACGGTCTTCATGCCGTTGTAGCCGGCCGGACCGTCCGACGCCAAGCGCGCTGGGCGGATCGTGTCGGGCGGGTCGCCGAGGGGCTCAACCCGACAGATGGTGCAGCGCGATGCCGCTGGCGGTCGCGACGTTGAGGGAGTCGAAGCCGGGCGCCATCGGGATGCGGATCGTCATCGCGCCGGCGAGGACCGCATCGGGCAGGCCGCGCCCCTCGGTGCCGAGCAGCAGCGCCGCCCGGTCGGGGCGGGTGACGGCGGCGAGCGGCGTCGTGCCGGCGGGGCTCAGCGCCAGCGGCGTGAAGCCGTGCCGTGAAAGCAGCGCCAGCGGATCCTCGCTCTCGGGAAGGCGGACGAAGGGCACGATCAGCGCGGCGCCGACCGAAACGCGGATCGCCTTGCGGTAGAGCGGATCGCAGCATTGCGGGTCGAGCAGCACGGCGTCGGCGCCGAAGGCGGCGGCATTGCGGAAGATGCCGCCCAGATTGTCGTGGTTGGCGATGCCGAAAAGGACGAGCACCAGGCGGCCGCCGGCGAGGAGCGCCGCCGCCTCGGGCGGATCGCCGCGCCGCCCCAGCGCCAGCAGGCCGCGATGCATGGAAAAGCCGGCGATCCGATCGAGCACGGCTTGCGGCGCGACATAGACCGGGACGCCGTCCGGCACCTCGCGGAGGATCGCCGCGCCCGCCCGCTTCTCGGCCGCCAGCACCGACACGGCGGCATGCGGAGACCGCGACAGAAGCACGCGCAGCACGACCTCGCCCTCGGCGATGAAATGGCCTCGGCGCCCCACCAGATCGCGTTCGCGGATGTCGCGATAGGGCTCGATACGGGGATCGTCGGGGTCGTCGATGCGGATGAGCTCTGGCATGGCGCTCGCGGGACGGGTCGGCTTTGCTATAAGAGCCGGAGAACGGAATTCGAAGGACGATCGGCATGACGGAGACCGCAGACCCGGCGAGGCCAGCCGCCGGGCGCACGGCGGCGGTGGCGTTCATCTACGTGACGATCGCCCTCGACATGATCTCGATGGGCATCGTGATCCCGGTCCTGCCGAAGCTCGTGCTCGATTTTCTCGGCGGCGACGCGGCCCATACCGCGAAGATCGTCGGACTGTTCAGCATCGCCTGGGCGACCATGCAGTTCATCTTCTCGCCGCTGCTCGGCTCGCTTTCGGACCGGTTCGGCCGGCGGCCGGTCGTGCTCATCTCGAATTTCGGCTTGGGCTTCGACTACCTGCTGATGGCGCTGGCGCCGGGGATCTGGCTGCTGTTCGTCGGCCGGGTGATCGCCGGCATCACGGCCGCCAGCATCAGCACCGCCTATGCCTATATCACCGACGTCACGGCGCCGGAGAAGCGCGCCGCGGCCTTCGGCAAGATGAGCATGCTGTTCGGCCTCGGCTTCGTCTGCGGACCGTGGCTGGGCGGCGAGCTCGGCGGCATCAGCCCGCGTCTTCCCTTCTGGGTGGCGGCGGCGCTGAGCCTGTTCAACGGCTGCTACGGGCTTCTCATCCTGCCGGAATCCCTGCCGCGGGAGCGCCGCGGCGCGTTCTCCTGGCGCCGGGCCAACCCGTTGGGATCGCTGATCCTGCTGAGTTCGCAGCGCGAGCTGTTCGGGCTGGCCGGTGTCAACCTGATCATGCAGGTGGCGCACGCGTCGCTGCCGAGCCTGTTCATCCTCTACGGGCTCTATCGCTACGGATGGGACACCACGACGGCGGGGCGGTGTCTCGCCATGATCGGGCTGTCGCAGGCCATCGTCGGCGGCTTCCTCGTCCGGCCGATCGTCACGCGGCTGGGCGAGCGGACGTCGCTCATCGTCGGCCTGGCGTTCGGGATGATGGGCTTCCTGCTCTTCGGCCTCGCCTCGTCGACCTTCGCCATGTTCGCGTCGATCCCGGTTCTGGCCTTGTGGGGCATCGGGGGCCCGGCGCTCCAGGCGTTGATGACGCGCCGGGTCCTGGTGACGGAGCAGGGGCAGCTTCAGGGCGCCAACAGCAGCATCACCGGCGTTGCCGGCATGATCGGGCCGGGCATCTTCACCCAGGTCTTCGCCTATTTCATCCAGCAGGAGGGAGTCTGGTACATCCCCGGCTCGCCCTACTTCCTCGCCGCGCTGCTGATGGTGGCCGCGGTCGGGCTCGGCTGGCTGGTGACCCGCCCTTCCCGGATGGCCGTCGTCCATGCCGGATGACGCGGTCGGGCGGCTGCGCGCGATCTGCCTCGCGCTGCCCGAGGCCGAAGAGCGCGAGACCTGGGGCGAGACCAACTTCCGCGTCCGCGAGAAGATCTTCGCGCTGGTCGGCGGCGCGCGGACGTCGTTCGTCTGCAAGGCCCCGCCCGGCGTGCAGGCGATCCTGGTCGGCGCCGATCCCGACCGCTTCTTCGTGCCCGCCTATGTCGGCCACAAGGGCTGGGTCGGCGTGCGGCTCACCGGCGATCCCGACTGGGACGAGATCGCCACGTTGGTTACGCGCAGCTACCGCATGACCGCGCCGAAGAAGCTGGCGGCGCTGATGGGCTGACTCTTCCGTTTGAAGACAAGTCATGCTATCTAATGACAATATATAATATTGGACGAGAGCTGCCATGGCGAGCGTCAGCCTGGGCGACCATTTCGAGCGCTTCGTGCGCGAGCAGGTGTCGCGCGGCCGCTACCAGAATGCCAGCGAGGTGGTGCGCGCCGGGCTGCGCCTGCTGGAAGAGCACGAGATGAGTGTCGAAGAGAGGACGCGCATTCTCAAGGCACAGATCGACGAGGCCTGGGACGATCCGCGGCCGAGTCTGAGGGCGGACGACGTATTCGATCGCCTCAAAGCCGAGTACGCACAAATGACGGCCGGCCCGTCCGACAAGGATGCGTGACCTCGTCCTGCGCCCGGCGGCGCAGGCAGATCTCGAACGGCTCTTGCGCTTCATCGCCGATCGCAGTGGCAACCCGGAGACGGCGATCGGCTATATCCAACGGATCCGTGCCCATTGTGAGAAACTGCGTGACTTTCCGCAGATTGGACGACCGCGAGATGACCTGCGTCCCGGTCTGCGGATTATTGCCTTCGAGCGTCGCGTGGTCATTGCCTACGTCCTCCTTCCTTCTGGCGATATCGAGATCGGCCGCGTGTTCTACGGCGGGCGGAACTACGAAGCGCTCATTCGAGACGATACCGATCTCTAGGCCATCGCAAGCCTCGCGCCGCCGCAACCCGCCTTCGCCGTTATCGCGCTTGAGCCTCCGGCGCTTTGGCCGCACATAACAGCCGTCCCGCCCCGCCCGAGGAGTATGCCCCGTGAAATATGCCGGTCACGATACGCTGAAGACCCGCCGGACGCTGGAGGTCGGGGGCAAGACCTACACCTATTACAGCCTCGCGGCGGCGGCCGAGGCGGCGAAGCTGGGCGATCTCGCGCGGCTGCCGTTCTCGCTCCGGGTGCTGCTCGAAAACCTGGTCAGGCTGGAGAACGGCCGCACGGTCACGGTCGGCGACATCGAGGCGGTCGGGAAGTGGCTCGACACACGGACCTCGGACCGCGAGATCGCGTTCCGGCCGGCGCGGGTGCTGATGCAGGACTTCACGGGCGTGCCGGCGGTGGTCGATCTGGCGGCGATGCGGCAGGCGATGGCGGCGCTGGGCGGCGATCCGGAGCGGATCAACCCGCTCTCGCCGGTCGATCTGGTCATCGACCATTCGGTGACGGTCGACGAGTTCGGCACGCCGCGGTCGTTCCTGGCCAATGTCCGCCATGAGTTCCAGCGCAACGGCGAGCGCTATGCCTTCCTCCGCTGGGGCCAGACCGCCTTCGACAATTTCCGCGTCGTGCCGCCGGGCACCGGCATCTGCCACCAGGTCAATCTCGAATATCTGGCGCAGGCGGTGTGGGTCGGCGAGGAGGATGACGGCACGCTGGTGGCCTATCCCGACACGCTGGTCGGCACCGACAGCCACACCACCATGGTGAACGGGCTCGCCGTGCTCGGCTGGGGCGTCGGCGGCATCGAGGCCGAGGCGGCGATGCTGGGCCAGCCGATCTCGATGCTGCTGCCCGAGGTGGTGGGGTTCCGGCTCTCGGGCAGGCTGCCGGAGGGTGCCACCGCCACCGACCTGGTGCTGACCGTGACCCAGATGCTGCGCAAGCGCGGCGTGGTCGGGCGGTTCGTCGAGTTCTACGGGCCGGGCCTGTCGGCGCTGACCATCGCCGACCGCGCCACGATCGGCAACATGGCGCCGGAATACGGCGCCACCTGCGGCTTCTTCCCGATCGACGCCGAGACGGTGCGCTATCTCGCCTTCACCGGCCGCGACAAGGACCGGATCGCGCTGGTCGAGGCCTATGCCAAGGCGCAGGGCATGTGGCGAGACGATTCCAGTCCGGATCCGGTCTTCACCGACACGCTGGAGCTCGATCTCGGCCAGGTGCAGCCGTCGCTCGCCGGGCCGCGCCGCCCGCAGGACCGGGTGCTGCTCTCCGAAACGGCGCAGGGCTTCGCCGCCGAGCTGCCGAAGCTCGCCGGCGCGCGCGAGCCGGGCCGCAAGGTCAAGGTCGCCGACAGCAATTTCGAGCTGGAAGACGGGCATGTGGTGATCGCGGCGATCACCAGCTGCACCAATACCTCGAACCCGAGCGTGATGCTGGGCGCCGGGCTGCTCGCCAGGAACGCCAATGCCAGGGGGCTGAAGGTCAAGCCCTGGGTGAAGACCTCGCTGGCGCCGGGCAGCCAGGTGGTGACCGAGTACCTGCACGCGGCCGGGCTCGACACGGAGCTCGACAGGCTGGGGTTCAATCTCGTCGGCTACGGGTGCACCACCTGCATCGGCAATTCCGGGCCGCTGCCGGACAACATCGCCGCCGCCGTGGACGAGGGCGACCTGGTGGTCGGCGCCGTGCTGTCGGGCAACCGCAATTTCGAGGGGCGGATCAGCCCGCAGGTGCGGGCGAACTACCTGGCCTCGCC
>DATGFU010000453.1:0-4655 GCA_035308865.1 Allostellaceae bacterium
CCCCGCCACGATTGGCATAATGCTTTCGGCAGCCGGCTCGTTCCAGGGTGCAAGCGCCGGTTCCGACGACCGAATGCGCAGCCATCCCGTCTCGACCGCCTGCGGGCCTTGCCGCCAGCGATGCCGCATGGAAGGCGGCATCCGCGGAAGCCGATCGGCGCCCCGCGCGAAGCCTCAGCCGCGCGAGAAAGCGGGCCAGGCGGCCGCGTTCGGGCCAGGGCGCCTGGATCAACTCGCGAATGAGACCGGCCTCGGCCCATGGCACGTCGTGGTGGCCGAGATGCAGGAGTTCGCTGCCGGGCTCCAGCAGCCATGCCTGAGGAAAGAATGCGACGAGGTCGTCATGGATTGCCCGTGCCGGCGCCGGCACGGGCTGCCCGCCCAGGCGCGCCGCCATCGATGCGACCAGATTGCGGTCGCCGCCGAGGGCCAGATGGCTGATCGGTGTGCTTCTGGCGTTCATTTCCACGAGATGGGCGGCTCCTGCACGATCATCGAGCACGAAATCGAACCCGCAGAATCCCGACAGGCCGAGACGGCGGACGAGCCGAGCGCTGGCTTCAGCCATTTCGCGGTTGTCGACGATGCGCACTACCGTCGACGCGCCGCGCTCGTCCCGCGCCTGCACGACCTCCGCAGTGATGGCAGCCAGTACCTCGCCGTTCCAGCAGGCCACGGCGCTGTTGGCCGGGCGGCCGGCCACGAATGCCTGGACGTTCACGACCGGCCGTGCGCGCGTCACGAACGGCAAGAGGGAGAAGGGGTCGCGATCGACGATCCAGCGCTTCAACGCCTGCAGCGCATCCGTCCGGCGGGAGCTTGCGGCCAGGACCCGCTCCGCCTCCGCCGACGAGTGGACGACGCTCACGCCGAGGCCGCCCCAGCTGCCATCCACCTTCATGACCGCCGGCAAGCCGACTTGCTCGAGCGCCGAACGTAGCTGCTCCGGTTTTGCGACCGGCAGCATCTGCGGACATCGAATACCTTCGTCCCGGGCGATCCGGATGAGGTCGCTCCGACGATCCGCGATGCCAAAACTATCCTTGCTGCCGAGGGACCGTTCGATCAGATGCGGGATCGGCCCGGCCGAACTCCTCAATGCGGTGTGGAGCCAATGGAGGTGCATGACGGCACGGTCGTCACAGGGCACGATGAGCACGGGATTGGAAGAGGCGATGGCGCCGGTCAGGGCGCGCAGCGGTCGGAGGATTCCGTAGCGGTGGACCGCGTGCACCGATCCGGTCTTCAGAAGCGGATGATGAGCGGGACAGATCGCATCCACGCGGTACCCCAGCTCGGCAAAGGCCATCGCCAGCCGTGCCGGGAACGCCCACCAGCATGAGCTGACGATGAGGATCGTGGCACGCTCGCTCATTGCCCGATGCGCCTCGAAGGTGTCGTGCCGGTCAATCATGCCCCACGACACCGCGGCTGGCGCTCGCGCGGGCGAACGCCCAATAGAGTTCTCTCGCCATGCGGCAGACCGGGCCGGCCTCGATCATCCGGTCGTCGATCCGGGTGACGGGTAGTACTTTCCCATAATTGCCGGTCGAGAATATTTCATCAGCGAGCCGAAACTCTTCGTAGCTCAGAGTCATCTCGGCCACCTGGACTCCCGCCGCCCGCAAGATCGCGATGACCCGCCCGCGGGTGATGCCTGTCAGGAACGTGCCGTTGCCGATGGGCGTGAGGACGGTTTCACGCTTGACCATGAAGATGTTCGAGTTTGCCAGTTCGGCGACGTTGCCGAGCATGTCGCGCATCACGCAGTTGTCGAATCCCCGTGCCTTCGCTTCGAGAATGGCGCGCGCGTTGTTCGGATAGAGGCAACCGGCCTTGGCGTCGACCGGCATCGTCTCGCTGGCCGGCCGCCGGTAGGGCGAAAGCGTTATCGAGAAGCCCAACGGTTCAGGCATCGGCGCCTCATAGACGGCAAGGCACCACCGCGTGGATTCCGGGTCCGGGGCGATCGCCAGCAGGCCGTTGTCCTGCGCCCAGTACATCGGCCGGATGTAGAGTTCGGCCTCTCGAGCAAAACGGCTTATCCCCTCCGCAGCCAAGCCGAGCCATGTGTCGAGCCGGACGCTCGGATTCAGGTTCATGCGGCGCGCCGACTCATTGACGCGTTTGAAGTGAAGGTCCAGGTCGGGCGCCATGCCGCCGAACGCCCTCGCACCGTCGAAGACGGACGAGCCGAGCCACGCCGCGTGGGTGCGCGATCCCATGATCGGCACGTTTCCCTCGCACCACTCCTCTTCGAAGAACGTCCAAGTCTTCGATTGTGTCTGGGAGGCAAACATCGATCCCATCCGGGCACTCCATCCGTTAGGCTTGGCGTCACGCCGCTTGGTCGAGCCTATAGCGGCACCTCGATCAGGTTGGGCGCGCGCCCGTGCAGCCCGGCGCGCAGGGCGCTCGCAAAACCATCCAGGCGATCGACACGCGTGGCGGACACTCCCATGCCTCTGGCCAGGGAAACCCAGTCGAGATCCGGCCGCTTGAGATCGAACATCGCCAGGATAGGGCTGGCTCGATCTCCGCCGGCGATCCTGGCATGTTCATGCTTGAGCAGGGCGTAGGCCCGGTTCGCGAAGACCACGACCGTGATCCGCAGGTTTTCGCGGGCCATCGTCCACAGCGCCTGAAGCGTGTACATGCCGCTGCCGTCGGCCGACAGACACAAGACCGGCCGGTCGGCGCAGGCGATCGCGGCACCGACGGCCAGGGGCATGCCAATGCCGATCGATCCGCCGGTGTTGCCCAGCCAGTCGTGGGGAGCGGCTTCCGCACACGCTGCCATGATCGACCGCCCCGAGGTCATCGCTTCATCGACGACGATCGCCTGATCGGGAAGCACGGCGGCGATCACGCTCGCCAGCCCGAGTGGGTTGATCGCTCCACTCGGGAGTGAGGGCCTGGCTTGGGTGCGCTCGGATCCCAATTCGGAGGCCGTGGGAAGCGCTGACGCAAGCGCTTCGAGCGCCACCGCGGCGTCGCCATCCGCCGGTGCCAAAGCGAGGGTCTCGGAAACCTGCGGGACGAGGACGGCGTCCTGGTCGGGATAGGCGAAGTAGGCATAAGGAGTGGGCGTACCCACCAGGATGAACTGCCGGAACGCACGCAGCGTCGTGACCGCGTCCTCGAGTACGTAGGGGATGCGGTCCACTACAGGCCGCCCGGCGCCCCGCTCCATCCGGCTGACGGGAAACGGGGTGAGTAGCGACGCGCCGGTCGCCTCACGGACCCGGCCGGCCAGAATGAGCCCCCGGCCATGGAGCGCATTGCCGGCGAGGATCATCGCTGTCGGTACGCGGGCGCGAAGCATCGATGCCGCGCGGGCGACCGTCGTGACGGAAGGCGGCCGCGGCTCCGGCGGTGAGCGGGCCGGTGCCGGCTCGATCCCATCGGCCCACGCCGAGTCGGCAGGGACGATCAGCGTGGCGATCCGGCCTGGAGGGGTCCTGGCAGCGGCGATCGCATCGGCCGCGTCGGCGACCAGAGAGGCTGCGCGATCAGCGGTCCTCACCCAATCGGAAAATGGTCGCGCGATCGCTTCGATATTGCTGGCGAGCGGCGTTACGCGCGCCCGATGGGTGCTGGGATGCTCGCCGACGATGTTGACGATCGGAGCGTGACCGCGGCGCGCGTTGTGCAGGTTGGCGAGGCCGTTCGCCAATCCGGGTCCGAGATGGAGCAGAGTGCAGCCCGGATTTCCCGCTATCCGGCCATAGCCATCGGCAGCACCCGTGACGACACCCTCGGACAGGCAGGGAACGAACCGAATCGCCGGAACCCGCTGCGAGGCGTCCATGATGTGCATTTCCGATGTTCCGGGGTTCGCGAAGCAGACGGTAACCCCGCCCGCCACCAGCGTTCGCAACAGCGCTTCGGCTCCGTTCATCGATGCTGGCGCGGCACTCGCTGTGCTCGCGTCCTGGGACCCGATCATGACGGCCGGCCCGGCTCGTCCGGCCGCGCGCTCGCGGCCATCGCGGTCAGCTCGCGCTTGAGGATTTTGCCGCCCGATGTCATCGGCATGGTTGCCAGCCATCGGATTTCCGAGGGGCGCTTGTAGGGTGTCAGGTGCTGCGCTGCATGGTCGAAGAGCTCGCTCGTGCTGGCGGTCGCGCCCGGCGTGGCCTCGACGAAGGCAACGATTTCCTCCGTGCCGTCGGCGGTTTGGCGGCCTACCACCGCAGCGCGCTGCACGGCGGCGTGCAGCTTCAGGACGGCTTCGACCTCGGGCGGATACACGTTGAAGCCGAACCGGATGATGAGCTCCTGCGTGCGGCCGGCGATGAAAAGATGATCGCTCTCGAGGCGCGCGAGGTCCCGCGTGTTGAACCATCCTTCCCCGTCGATCGCGGCGGCGGTTTGCGCCTCGTCGCGGTAGTATCCCTTCATCACGTTGGGCCCGCGCACCCATAATTCGCCGACCTCTCCGTCCGGCACCGATCGCCCCGCCGCTCCCACCAGCCTCGCTTCGACCCCCGGGAGCACCGGACCGACCGAGCAATCGGTGCGCGGTCGGTCGGGCCGGACCTGGGCGATCGTCGGCGAACATTCGGTAGTGCCGTAGCCATTGTGCAGCGGCAGGTCGAACAGGCTTTCGACCGCGGCCTTGAGCGGCCGCTCCAGCGGTGCCCCGGACGAGG
>DATGFU010000454.1:0-3034 GCA_035308865.1 Allostellaceae bacterium
CGGCGTCTGCGACGGGTTCATCGGCAACCGCATGCTGCGCGGCTATCGGCGCGAGGCGGAGCTGCTGGTGCTCGAAGGCGCCTCGCCCGCCCAGGTCGACAAGGCGCTCACCGATTTCGGCATGGCGATGGGCGTGCATGCGATGGGCGACCTCGCGGGGCTCGACATCGCCGCGGCCGGGCGCAAGCGCATGCGCGAAGAGGGCAAGCTGCCGGACGATCCGCGCCTGGGCGCCGTCCAGGACCGGCTGGTCGCGCTGGGCCGGCTCGGCCTGAAGTCCGGCAAGGGCATCTATCGCTACGAGCCGGGCTCGCGCACGCCGCTGCCCGATCCCGAGGTCGAGGCGCTGATCGCGGAGGAGGCCAAGCGCCTGGGCGTGGCGCGGCGGACGGTCGACGACCAGGAAATCATCGCGCGCTGCCTCATCCCGCTGGTCAACGAGGGCGCGCGCATCATCGCGGAGGGCGTGGCACTCGGCGCCGCCGACATCGACGTCGTCTACTGCAACGGCTACGGCTTCCCGCGCCGCCACGGCGGGCCGATGTTCTGGGCCGATACGCAAGGGCTTCCCGGGATCGTCGAGACGATCGAACGGTTCCGGCGCGACTGCGGCCCCGAATACTGGCAGCCGGCGCCGCTGCTGGTCGAGCTGGCGCAGACCGGGCGGAAATTCGCCGATCTGCCGCGCGGCGGCACTCGGGCGGTGGCGTAAAGCACCCCTCCCCCTTGCCCCCTCCCGCAAGGGGAGGGGGATGATCACGGCCGGTTGGTTCCCCCTCCCCTTGCGGGAGGGGGCAGGGGGAGGGGTCGATCGCTGCCTCAGCGGACCGGCCGGTAGCCGTCTTCTTCGCGGACCACGAGGCCGAGCTCGATCAGCTCGATGAGGTGGGCCAGCACCGACCGGCCGGCGGCAGGCCGGAGCCTCGGATCGAGGCCGACATAGATCGCCTCGACCAGCTGGGGAATCGTCCGGTCGCCTGCCTTCAGCCGCGCCAGCACCGCGTCGCTGCGTTCGGCACGATGCTCGATCAGCGCCTCCAGGAAGGGTTGCGGGTCGGCAATGGCCGGGCCGTGGGTCGGCATCCACAGAGGCTCGCCACGGCCCCGGAGCTTCGCGAGCGAGCGCCGATAGGCCGCCATGTCGCCGTCCGGCGGCGACACGATGCTGGTCGACCAGCCCATCACGTGATCGCCGGTGAAGAGGATGCCTTCCTCGTCGAGCGCGAAGCAAAGGTGATTGGAGGTATGGCCCGGCGTATGGATCGCGGTCGCGCGCCACCCCGATCCGGCAATCTCGTCGCCGTCGCCGACGGTCCGGTCCGGCACGAATTCGTGGTCGGCGCCTTCGTCGCGCTCATGCCCGACGCCGCCGCCATGCGGGCCGAAGCCGAGGGTCGGCGCCCCCGTGGCCGCCTTGATCGCCGCCGCCGCCGGCGAGTGGTCGAGATGGGTGTGCGTGACCAGGATCTGCTCGATCGTCTCGCCCCTCAGCGCGTCGAGGACCGAATCGACATGCGCGGCAAGCGCCGGGCCGGGATCGATGAGCGCAACGCGGCCATGGCCGATCACGAAGGTCGTCGTGCCGGGCCCGGTGAACGGCCCCGGATTGCGGGCCACGATCCGCCGGACGAGCGGGGACACGGTCTCCAGCACCGCATACTCGAAGGCAAAATCGCGGATGAACTTGATGCCGGCCATCGCGGCCTCAGCGTCCCGTTGCCGCCCAAGCCTCCCTCGCCGCCCCTGGGGGCGGAGAGGGTCGGGGTGAGGTGGGGCGACGATGGTTCTTCGGGAGTCGGGCACGGATACGAAACGATGAGGCGTGACCGTCGCGCGCGCTGGAATCCCCCACCTCACCCTGACCCTCTCCGCCCCCGAGGGCGGAGAGGGGACTCGAATTGCGCTCCACATGAGATATGTGCGTGCCGCAGCGCCTTCGCGGGAATGACGAAAATACCTTTAATAACAGAGACATGCTTTCGGGCGGCCTCTCACCTGACGAGGAATTTCGGCGCCGGATACCGGGTGAGGCCGTAGCCCGCCGCCTCGGGAATATGCAGCTCCGGCCCGGACTCGCCACGGACCAGCACCGGCGTCACCGGCACGATCGCGGACGATCGGGCGAGCGCGATCGCCGCCTCGACGGTGGCGCAGCCCGCGAGCTTCTTGAGGTTGAGGTAGGTCGGCGGCAGCAGGAGCCGCCGCCCGGCATCGGCCTCCGCCATAACCGCAAGCGGCGTCGTCCAGACCACCTCGACCGCTTCCCGCCCGTCGCCGGCGGCGATTTGGTCGGAGGAGACGTTCGCCACGAAGAAATGCGTGTCGAACCGCTTCGGGCTCATGACCGGCGTGATCCAGTTGGCCAGGGGCACGAGCAGGTCGATCGCGGGCTCCAGCCGGTGCGCCGCCAGCAGCGCCGCGAAGTCGAGCCCGCCCGGCGCGACCGGCGCGCGCTCCGCCGGCGACAGCACGGTCGCCGCCCCTTGCTTGCGCGCCAGCAGGATGCCGCATTCCTCGAAGGTCTCGCGGATCGCGGCGATCTTCAGGGCGAGCAAGCCCGCCTCCTCCGCCGCGCCCCCGGCCAGATGCCTTGCCGCCACGACGCCGTCCGCCGGCTCGACCTTGCCGCCCGGGAACACCATCGCGCCGCCGGCGAAATTCGCCGTGTCGTGGCGGACCATCATCAGCACCTCCAGCCCCGGCGTCCCGTCGCGCAGCAGCAGCAGGGTCGCCGCGGGAACCGGCGGAACGGGGGCAGCGGAGGGGTCGGGGGCGGTCACGTCATCCTGGGCGGGGTGGAGAATGCGCCAGTCATGGCACGGCCGCCGCGGGGCGCCAAGATGTGCTATAGCTTACGACCCCGGCGCCGGCCGCGCGGATGTCAGGGGACCTCCCCGCCGGCGCCACCGGGAGACAAGCGATGCCGAACGGGATGGGGCCGCCGGAAACCGCCGGATCGAGCGCGCCCTCCAGCCGGTGGTTCGTGCGGCGCGCCTGGCGCGGCGAGCTCGGGCTCTACCGGACGGCCTACGGG
>DATGFU010000455.1:0-3511 GCA_035308865.1 Allostellaceae bacterium
CTTCACCAATACCGGTACGATTGCGGATATCAGCCGCGTCGTCCGCCCGATCCTGACGCTCGGCACCGATCAGGCGGCCATCGCCGTAACAGGCGATGCGATGGTCACCAATGCCGGCTTCGTCGAGGTCATGGGCGGCGGCCAAAGCACCGGCGCGGAAGTGTCGGCCGGAACCTTCATCAACACCGGGACCATCTACGAGGAGGTGATCCCGCTCCTGACTTACGGCACGACCCGCTATGCCGGGTACCAGTTCGATTCAGGCGTGACGGCTTTCGGCTCCGGCATGGTCGTCAATGATGGTGTGATCGGCAACTGTACGCTCCATCAGGGCGGCGTCTATCTCTCGGGTGCTGCCGGACTCACGAACAGCGGCACGATCTTCGCCTACGGCGGTTTCGGCCTGTCCGCGACGACCAGCGGAACAATCGTCAACTCGGGAACGATTTACGGATCTCGCGCTGGCGCCTACCTGAGCAGCGGCGCCGTCTTGGTCAACACCGGCACGATCAGCGGGAGCTTAGAGTTCAAACGAAAATGGTTCTTTCGATTTCAATAACTTGCCGTCATTCCCGCGGAGGCGGGAATCCAGGGCCGCAAGCGCCGGCGCCGAGTCCCCTGGATCCCCGCCTCCGCGGGGATGACGATAATGCCCTTTATTACAATCGCGTATTTCTGGGCGGACTCTAAGTGGTCGGTCGAGTCCCGGACTCACCCCGCCGCCCAGAACGCCCCGGCGATGTCCCCGTGGACCAGGATCAGCTCCCGCTGCACCCAATCGAGGAACTCGTGGAGGCCATCGGCGATGATCTCGTCGATCGCCCGCTGGGCGAGCGCGGTCGAGAGGCCGTAGAGCCGCTCCAGCGCCGGCTCGCCGCGGCGCAGCCCGTAGCGGGTGCGCACCTCGCTCAGATACCACTCGACCTGCCGCATGCAGAGCACCAGCGATCGCGGGAAGGCATTGTTGAGCAGGAGGAACCCCGCCACCGCCGTCGGCGCCATGCCGCGCGGGTAGATGCGGCGGAAGGCGTGGTAGCCCGCCGCCGCGCGCAGCACCGCGTTCCACTGGCTCTCGTCGAGCGGCGAGCCCACCGGCTGATGGGCCGGCAGCAGCGTGTGGTACTTGATGTCGACGAGGCGGGTCGTCTGGTCGCCGCGCTCCAGGAACTTGCCGATCATGTAGAAGGACCAGCCCTGGTCGCGGAAGAACGTGCCGTCGGTGATTCCGGTATGGGCCTGGCAGCTCTCCTTGAGCCGGACGCAGAGCCGCGACAGGCGCGACGGCTGGATGTCCTCCTCGCCGAGCCGCCGCACCCAGTTGTGGAACACGTTGAGCTGCATCCACATCTCGGTCGAGATCAGCGGCCGCAGTGTGCGGGCGTTCTCGCGGGCGTAGAACAGCGTCGACGCGATCGATGTCGGGTTCTCGCGGTCGAGCACGTAGAACTGCGTCACCGCCTGCGCCGTCGCCTGCTCGTGGCGGGCGAAGAACCGTTCCTCGTCCGAGTTGATCTGCACGACCGAGAGCCAGTTCCGGCCGGCGCGGTCGTCGCGTGCGAAGGTCTCGGTGACGTCGAGGATGCGGGCGAGGTTCTCGATCCGCTCCATGTAGCGCGCCAGCCAGAAGATGCTCTCGGCGTAGCGCGAGAGCAGGTAGCCGGAACGCGCCGCCGCAGCCGGCAGATCGCCTTGCGCGCTCATTCGAGCACCCACGTGTCCTTGGAGCCGCCGCCCTGCGACGAGTTCACGACCAGCGAGCCTTCGCGCAGCGCCACGCGCGTGAGCCCGCCCGGCAGCACCCAGGTGGCGTCGCCGGTCACCGCGAAGGGACGGAGATCGACGTGGCGGCGGAACACCCCGTCGGGGCAGAGCGTCGGCGAGACCGACAGTCGGATCATCGGCTGGCTGATGTAGTTGGCCGGATCCGCCTGGAGCTTGCTGCGGAACTCGTCGAGCTCCGAGTGGCTCGCATGCGGCCCGACGATCAGCCCGTAGCCGCCGGATTCGCCGACCGGCTTCACCACCAACTCGGCGAGATGGTCCAGCGTGTAGGCGAGACCGTCCGGCTCGGCGCAGATCCGCGTCTCGACATTGGGCAGGATCGCGTCCTCACCCAAATAGTAGCGGATGATCCGCGGCATGTAGGCATAGATCGCCTTGTCGTCGGCGACGCCGGTGCCGACCGCGTTGGCGATGGTGACCGCACCGTTCCGCCACGCCTCGATCAGCCCGCGCACGCCGAGCTGGCTGTCGGGGCGGAAGACCGCGGGGTCGAGGAAATCGTCGTTGAGCCGGCGGTAGATCGCGTGCACCGGCGCCAAGCCAGCCGTCGTGCGCATCCAGACGCGCCCGTCCTCGACCACGAGGTCGCGGCCCTCGACCAGCGGCACGCCCATCTCGCGGGCGAGGAAGATGTGCTCGAAATAGGCGGAGTTGTAGATGCCGGGCGACAGCAGCACGACCTGGGGATCGGCGATGCCAGGGGGCGCCAGCGTCGCCAGCGCCTGGTGCAGCCGAACCCCGTAATTCTCGACCGAGCGCACGCCCAGCCCGGCCATCAGGTCGGAGAAGACCCGCAGCATCATGTGCCGGTTCTCGATGACGTAGGAGACGCCCGACGGCGTCCGCGCATTGTCCTCGAGGACCAGGAACCGCCCGGCATCGTCGCGCACGATGTCGATGCCCGCGACATGGGCGTAGACGCCGCCCGGCACCTCGAACCCCATCATCTCCGGCCGGAAGTTCGGGTTGCCGAGCACCAGCGCCGCCGGCACCACGCCGTCCTTGATGATCTTCTGGCCGTGATAGACGTCGCCAAGGAAGGCGTTGATCGCCGCCACGCGCTGCACGACGCCGCGCTCGATCACGTCCCACTCGGCCGCCGACAGCACGCGCGGGATGAGGTCGAAGGGCAGGATCCGGTCGATCGCCTCCTTGTCGGAATAGACCGTGAAGGTGATGCCGAGATTGTAGAGCTCGCGCTCGGCGTCCTGGGCGCGCAGGCGCAGCTCCTGGAGATCCATCGCAGCGAGACGCTCGACGATGCGGTCGATCGCCGGATCCGAGAGCCCTTCGCCCCGCAGCATCTCGCAAAAATACGAGCCGGCATCGTAGCCGGCGAACAGCCCGCCCAAGGCCCGCGCCGCGGTCATGATGCCGCCGACCCCTCCCCCTGACCCCCTCCCGCAGGGGGAGGGGGAGCGCCACCGTCGCATTCCCCCTCCCCTCGCGGGAGGGGGTTAGGGGGAGGGGGAAGCCGGAACAGGCGCATCATGGCAGCGGGATCACCTCGACCGCCACGTCCAGCGAGTGCTCGCCGCCGCCCAGCAGCACCCCGCGGATCGGACTGACATCCCCGTAGTCGCGGCCCCAGGCCAGCACGATGTGCTCGTCCCTCACCCTCAGATCGTTGGTCGGGTCGAAATCGACCCAGCCGGCGCCCGGACAGTACACGGAAACCCAGGCGTGCGACGCATCCGCACCCGCAAAATCCGGGCCAGCATCGCGATAA
>DATGFU010000456.1:0-4767 GCA_035308865.1 Allostellaceae bacterium
ATTTCCTCTATGGCGCGGAAGGTCTTCCCGAATGATGGCACTCGATACCTCGGCGCTGATGGCAATCGTCCTCGGCGAGCCGGAAGCCGACGTGTGCATCGAGATTCTGGCCGCCGAGTCCGAGATCGTCATTTCGGCCGGAACCCTCGCGGAAGCGCTGATCGTAGCGGGCCGGCGGAACGTGGCCGAGGAAATGCGAAGGCTGATCGACGGGCTCGGCGTCGACGTCGTGCCGGTGACCGAGGCGGCTGCACGTCGCGTCGCCCAAGCCTATCGGCGCTGGGGCAAGGGCCTGCATCCGGCGGGCCTCAATTTCGGCGATTGCTTCGCTTATGAGATCGCCAAGGCCCGCACCTGCCCGCTTCTCCATATCGGCGAGGATTTCGCCCGAACCGACGTCGAAAGCGTGCGCTAAGCAGCAGGCCGGCCGCTCTTGTGCGCCGAGCCGGGCGCCCATAGTATCGCGCGCGCTTGGCACGGGCGTGCCGGGCAACACGACACGAGGGGATTTCCATGCACCAGACGTTCGCCGCTCCGACCGGCTTCCGCACGGTCTAACGCGTACCGAGCGCCATGGAAATTTCGTCCTGGTTTCGCCGCCTGCCGGCCATCCTTTTCTGCACGCTGTCGCTGGTCGGCTGCAGCTCGCTCGGCATGTCCTACACCGACGTGAAGTGCCCCTCGACCGACATCACGGGCGAGCTCGGCACGGTCAGCCGGTTCCGCGGCGAAGGCGGAAACTTCGCCGATCTCGCCTACCACGCGCAGCTGACCGACGCGAAAGGCAACTGCAGCCTCGATGACGAGGGCGCCACCATCGACATGAAGGTGACGATCCTGGCGGAGCTGGGACCCGCCGCATCGGAACGCACGGTCCAGTTCCCCTATTTCGTGGCGATCGTCGGACCGAACAATCGAGTGCTCGCCAAGCGCGTCTTCGACGACACGCTGACCTTCGCGCCCAATCAGCGCCGCGCCGGGGCGACCGACAGCTTCACCCAGCGCATCCCGCTCCGCGATCCGCATGACGCGCCCGACTACCACGTCTTTGTCGGGTTCCAGCTGACGAACGACGAGCTGGCCTACAACCGCTCGCACGGCGGGCTGTAGACCGCGGGCGGCTTCGGTCAGCCGCGCCGGAACCAGCGTTTCAGCAGCAACCTGAACCGGTCGCCGAGGGCCAATTCTTCGAACGGCACGTGCTCGTGCTCGAGCACGATGCCGATCTCGATGATGCGGTCGCCGTCGAGCCGGCGCACCACGAGGTCGACCGTGCCGAGCTGCACGCGGTCGCCGACGACCGGGCTGCGATGCAGCCGCCGCCGCACGAACGCCCCGACATCGAGGCCCATATCCGTGTCCGGGGCGGGCAGCCCGTAGAGCTCGACCAGCGTGCCCATCGGCGTGGCCGCATCGACGGCGAAATGGCCGAGCACGGCGGCCTCCCGCCGCCGCTCGGCGAAGAGCCGGTTGGCGGGCTCGATGGCCTCGTCCGGGGCGAGCGCCATCACGACGTCGCCGGGCTGCAGGTATTCGAGCTTCTCGCGGTCCATCACCACGTCGTCGCGAAGCACCGCGATCACCCGTGCCGAGGTCGGGAGGCGCAACGCGGGGAACGGCCGGTCGAGCGCCGGGGAACCCGCCGCCACCCGCCAGGCCGCCACCTCTCGGGCGCTTTCATTGGCGATCGCGAGATCGAGCCGCTCGGCGGCCTCGGGCTCCTCGGGGAGGTCGAGATGGAGCCATTTCGCGGCGGGCGCCACGGTCCAGCCCTGCAGCAGGAGCGAGCTCAGCACCACCACGAAGGCCACCTGGAAATAGATTTCCGAGTGCGGCAGGCCGGCGAATTGCGGGATCATCGCCATGAAGATCGGCACCGCGCCGCGCAGCCCCACCCAGGCGACGAAAAGCTGCTCCTGGAGGCGGAACTGGAACGGCGTCAGGCACAGGAACACCGCGACCGGCCGCGCGACGAGCGCCAGCACCGCCGAGATGCCGAGCGCCGCGGGCAGGGTCGGCAGCAGCCGCGACCAGGTGACCATCAGCCCCAGCATGATGAACAGCACCAGCTGGGCGAACCAGCCCATCGCCTCGTGGAAGCGGGTGATCGTCTGGCTCGATCGCAGGTGGAGGTTGCCGCACAGGATCCCGGCGACGTAGACGGCCAGATAGCCCGACCCGTCGACCATCTGCGTGCCGCCGAAGATCGCCAGAGCGCCCGCCATGACCAGGATCGGGTAAAGCCCGGCCGAGATGTTGAGCCGGTTCACCAGCTGGACCATCGCCGTCCCGCCGGCGACGCCGATGACGAGGCCGAGCGCGGCCTGGCGCAGCAGGAACAGGCCCAGATCGGCGGGCGAGCGAGCGGCGACGCCGCTCAGCAGCGCCACCAGCGTCACCGTCATGAAGACGCCGGTCGGATCGTTGATGCCCGCCTCGGTCTCCAGCGTCGCGCCGAGGCGCTCGCTGATCGCCGAGCCGCGCTGGTGCAGCAGCAGGAACACCGCCGCGGCATCGGTCGAGGAGACGATGGCGCCGATCAGCCCGCCCTGCCGCCAGTCGAGATGCAGGAACGCCATCGCGCCGACCCCGGTGATCGCGGCCGTCATCAGCGCGCCGAGCGTCGCCAGCACCGTCGCAGGCGCCAACGCCAGACGGAACACGCGGCCGCGCGTGTGCAGCCCGCCGTCGAACAGGATCAACGCCAGCGCGATGCAGCCGATCAGGTAGGTCGTGCCGGGATCGCGCAGCGTGAGGCCGAGGCCGCTGGGGCCCACGGCCATCCCGAGGCCGAGAAAGGCGACGAGCAGCGGCGCCCCAATCCGCGTCGACAGCACCCCTGCGAGGATGCCGGCGATCAGCAGCACCGAGCCGATCAGGACGAATTGGTGCGCCTGCTCCATGCCCCCTCCGCGATGGCGATGAGGGGACTATAGACTGGAAATTGCGGTGAAGATCGGGCGATGGAGCGGCGGATAAACCCCCACCCAACCCTCCCCCGCAGGCGGGAGAGGGCTCGTTCCTCCCTCTCCCGCGACAGCGGGGGAGGGCCGGGGTGGGGGTGTTTCCGGTTTAATGCAGGCTGGACGGCAGCGCGCCGATGGCGTCGTCGATCAGCCTGGCGCCGCGCTGGGCGTCCAGGCTCTCGACGATGACGCGCCGCGCCGCGCCGATGGCGACCTCGACGGCCACTCCGCGAACCTCGGCGACGGCCGCCGCCTCGGCCTGGGCGATCCGGTCATGCGCCAGCTCCTCGCGCCGACGGATGGCGGCTTCCATGTCGCGGCGCGTGTCGGCGGCGAGGCGTTCCGCCTCCATCTTGGCACGCTCCGCGATGTCGCGGGCGGTGCCGAGCGCCTCGGCCTGACGGCGCTTGAAGTCCTCGAGCGTGGCCTGCGCCTCGTCGCGAAGGCGCTTCGCCTCCTCGAGATCGGCACGGATGCCGGCCGCGCGCGCGTCGAGCATGGCGGTGACGTGGCCGGCGCCCTTCCACCACATCAGCGCGACGGCGATGACGAAGGCGACGGCGACCCAGGTTTCGGGATTGTGCAGCGCCTCGTCCATCACGCACGCTCCCGGAGTGCGGCATCCACGGCCGCGCCGACCTTGGCCTCGTCCGCATCGCCGCCGATCAGCCGCCTTGCCGTGGCGCCGGCCACCTCGACCGCGATGGTGCGGACATCGCCGAGCGCCGCCGTGCGCGCCGCCGCGATCCGAGCCTCGGCCGCCTCGGTGTCCTTGGCGAGCTTCGCCGTCGCTTCGCGCTGGCGCTCGTTGGCGTCCGCCGTCAACCGCTCCAGCGTCTCGCGCAGCATCGCCTGCGCCTCGGCACGGGCTTCCACGAGCGCGCGCTCATAGGCGGCGCGCACCGCTTCCGACTCGGTCCGCATCCGCTGCGCTTCGCGGAGATCGGTGGCGATCTGGTCGCGGCGCCGGTCGATGGCCTTGCCGATCTGCGGCAGCGCCACCCAGGTCATCAGGCAGTAGAGCAGGATGAAGGTGATCGCCAGCCAGACGAGCTGGGGCGCGAACACCGAAGGGTCGAGCTGGGGCATGGAGGCGGGCCGGCCGAATCCCGTCGCCGATTAGGTGAACAGGATGATGAAGGCGACGGCCAGGCCGAACAGGCCGGTCGCTTCCGCCAGCGCGAAGCCGAGGAACGCCCAGACCGTGACCTGCGCCGCCGGGTTGCGGGCGAGGCCGTTGATCAGGGCGGCGAAGACCTGGCCGATGCCGATACCGGCGCCCACGAGCGCCGTGCAGGCGAGGCCGGCGCCGATCATCTTGGCGGACTGAAGATCCATGACTCTTTTCCTTGGTTGGCGACCCCGCGTCCGGCGGAATCAGTGAAGGTGGATGGCGTCCTTGAGGTAGATGCTGGACAGGATGGTGAAGACGTAGGCCTGCAGTGCCGCCACGAGGAACTCGAGCAGCACCAGGAAGATGTCCATGGCGAGCGGCCCCAGGCCGGAGACGTAGAACCCGACCGTGGCCAGCGGCACGACGAAGCTCGCGAACATGAACAGCATCGTGTGCCCGGCCATCATGTTGGCGAACAACCGGATGGAGAGGGTGAACGGCCGGATGAAATAGGACAGGACCTCGATCGGCACGAGCAGCAGCAGCATCACCCAATGGACGCCGTGGGGCGCGAACAGGGTGAGGAACTTGAACCCGTGCTTGAAGATGCCGATCAGCGTCACACCCACGAACACGACCGCGGCCAGCGCGAAGGTCACGATGATGTGGCTGGTATAGGTGAAGCTG
>DATGFU010000457.1:0-12454 GCA_035308865.1 Allostellaceae bacterium
GGCGCCCGAACAGGCGCAAGCCGAGTTCACGCGGATCCGCATCGACACCTATCTCGGCATGGCGATTTCGAACGTCATCGCTTTCTTCATCGTAATCACCACGGCGGCGACGCTCCATGCCCATGGCCTGACGAACATCCAGACCTCGGCCGAGGCCGCCGAGGCGCTCCGCGCGGTCGCCGGCCACTTCACCTTCCTTGTCTTCGCCGCAGGCATCATCGGCACCGGGCTGCTGACGCTGCCGGTGCTGGCGGGATCAGCGGCCTATGCCGTCGGCGAGCTCCTGGGCTGGCATGTCGGCCTCGCGCGCCGGCCGCACCGGGCCAAGGCCTTCTACGCGGTGATCGCCGCGGCGACCGCGATCGGCGTCGGCCTGAACTTCACCCCGATCGACCCGGTCAAGGCGCTCTACTGGAGCGCGGTCGTGAACGGCGTGGTCGCCGTGCCGGTGATGATCGTCATGATGCACCTCTCGATGCGGCCCACGATCATGGCGGGGTTCACGCTGCCGCTGCCCCTGCGAATCATCGGCTGGATCGCGACGATCGCGATGGCGGCCACGGTCCTGGCGATGATCGCGACGTGGCTGGGGTGAGCCGCCGCGTTCCTTCCACAAGAGATTCGACGGATGTGCGTAATTCCCGAGGCTATCGCCTCAGGTCCCTCCGAGTCTATCCTTTGATTCATCGGCAGCGATAGATCATCGCGCCATCGCAGCGAAGATGCTGCAAGGATATTGACATATGTTCGCTTCACCGAAGCTTGTCGCCATCACGCTCGCCTCGACGTTGATGCTCTCGACGACAGGGGCCTTCGCCGGGTCAGACGAGTCGAATCTGGTTGAGCGAGCCCGGATCACTATCGACGACCTCAAGAAGGACAAGGAGCTCGGCAACGCCGTCGAGCTCATGCATCACGCCAAGGGCGTCATGATCGTCCCGTCGCTGATCAAGGGCGGCTTCTTCGTCGGCGGCGAGGGTGGCGAGGGCGTGCTGTTGACCCGGGGTTCCGCCAATGGCTGGGGCAATCCGGCATTCTATACGCTGGCCTCGGCGTCGTTCGGCCTGCAGGTCGGTCTCGAGCAGGCCGAGCTGGTGGTCTTCGTGATGAGCGACAAGGCGATGGCCGCCTTCATGCAGGACGAGTTCTCGATCGGAGCCCAGGCGGGTCTCGCCGTCGGCACGCTCGGCTCGACCGGCGAGGGTGCGACCACGGGCGCCTTGGGCGCCGACATCGTGGTCTGGTCGTCGGCCGGCGGGGCCTATGCCGGATTGACGCTCGACGGCTCGGTCATCAAGCCGCGCGGCAGCTGGAACGACGCCTATTACGGGCACGCCGAAACGGTCAGCCACATCGAGAGCAGCCACGGGTCCGGCAATGCCGGGGCCGATGGCCTCAGAATTGCGCTCGCCACGGTGCGTTAGCGCGATCGAGCGAGCGGCCGACGCTGACGGGCGGCAACCCGACCGCATGCCTGGCTTGCCTTGCATGCGGGCCGTCCGTCGGTGCTGTGGTTCCGGGACCCGACTTCACAGGAGCACTCATCATGGCCGTAGCGATCAAGAACGATGCCGATTCCGAAAGCGGCGATCTGAATGCGATCCGGAGCGACATCGCCAGACTCAAGAGTGACCTTGCCAGCCTGATGCATGGCCTCGGCAGGGACGCCGCAGGACCGGTTCCGCGCGCCCGGAAAGCCATCGGCGACCTCGGCGACGAGGCCCTGCGCATCGCCGATACGTTGACGGCCCAGGGCGGGCGGGCGGCCAAGGCGATCGGCCGCCAGGTCGGGGAGCAGCCCGTCGTGAGCCTGCTGCTGGCCTTCGCGGCGGGATTTCTCGGCAGCCGGCTCCTGCCGCGCTGAGGCTGACATAAGGGCGGCGGTCAAACCGGCGCTGCCGGCGGTCACGTGGCCGGGACCGGCCGACCGGATCGTTGCGTCGCGAACCCGACCGATCGCGGCGTTTCAGGCGGCCGGCCTGGCTGCAGGTTTCGCTGTTGCGCGGCGATGCTGTACCTCACGGATTCGGGCCGGAAGGCCTCCGCCGAAGCCGCCTTTCGCCGCCCCGTCGGCAGATTCGATTTTGCTGGATCCGCGCATTCTAGAGGCGCCGGGAGGTGACGAAGCATGCGCCAGACCGAAGCGCATCACCTCGTCGCGAAAACGTCAGCTTTCAGTGATTCGAGTGCCTTGTGGCCAACGCACCCATGGGCCAGCGACGGAGCCAGACCGTCCTTTCCGATCAGCCTTGCGACGACAAGTCAGGAGTCACCAACGGTCGCGTTCCGTGGAGACCGCCTCTGAAGACGAGCGCCGGCCTGGACCCCAAGGCGCCCTGCGCACCCGTCGTCACGGAAGGTCGCTGGTAACTTTCGGATGGCTTCCTGCGAGCGGGAGGAATGAGCTGCCATAGAACCCGAATGCGCAGGCGACCACGACCGCCACGAGCGCGGCGGCAAGCCCGAGCTTTACGGCGGGCTTAAGTCCGGCTCTCTTCTCGTTCACGACCGGCAGCAGGCTCCCCGGCTGGGTAGGCAGCAGCGCAACCAGCCGCGTCGCGATCGTCGTGGCAGCGGGCAGTGACCAGGAGCCGGTGGGAACGGCCGCGATCGCGAGCGCCAGGCTGTCGATCGCCTCCGTCCGCGGCAGCATGGCGAGCCGCAGCGCCTCCTGCCAGGGATCGGTGCCGCGCCGTGTGAAAACCGAGATCAGGCTGAGCGTCACGCCGTTCGGCTCAGTGCCGACCGCGGCGTGGAGGAACTTGTTGAGCCCTGATTGCTTCATCGCGAACACATGAGCAATGGCCATCTATGGCCCTCCTGGAGTCGAAGGCGTAATCGAGGTCTTCACTCGGGCCGACCGGCGGGCCGGACAGGCTTCAAAGCGCTTCTGGCGCCGCCTGGCGATCTACATGGAGCGGCAGGATACGAGACGGCCATCATGACGCCTCGACCACCCCGTGCAGGATCGCCGCGTAATGGCACGCCGCAGCCGACATGACGAAGCCGTGCCAGACCGCGTTCTGGAACGGCAGCCGGTGCCAGAGGTGGAACAGTGTGCCCAGCGTGTAGAGCATGCCGCCGACACCAAGCAGGATCAGCGTCTCCCGGTCGAGCACCGCCGTCAGCGGCGCGAGCGCCACCAGCCCGATCCAGCCGAGCGCGAGATAGGGAAGAACCGAGACCCGCTCGAGCAGGTGCGGCTGCGCAAGTTTGAGCGCGGCGCCTGTCACGGCGATGCCCCAGATCAGAGTGGTCATCGTCAGCGACCACAGGAAGGGCAGCCGGTTCACGGTGAAAGGCGTGTAGGTGCCCGCGATCATCACGAAGATCGCGGCATGGTCGAGCCGGCGCCACAGCTCGCGACGCCTGGATCCGCGTCTATGGTTGTAGACAGCGGAGCACAGCAGCATCGCCATCAAGCCGGCTGCATAGGCCAGGCTCGACGCGAGGATTGCGAGGCTGCCCGAGGCAGCCGCAGCGAGGCCGAGGACGATCGTTCCCAGCGTTCCGGCTGTGACGCCGATGTAGTGGACCTGCCGGTCGAGCATGAGCTCGCCGTTCCGGTGAGGCCGCAGGGCGATGCTCGACGGCATCGACGCGTTCCCGCGCAGGGCCACTAGGCGGTCAGCGGTGCGAGATCGCTCTCGATGGCGACACGCTCATGGCCGTCGCGCTTCGATTTCAGCCGGTACTGGTTCTCCCGCCCTTCCGGCGGCAACGGCCGCACGACGCTGAACGGCCCTGGCGGCACCCACGTGCCCATGCGGCCGCGCAGCTCAACCGATTGTCCCGCCTTGAACTTGTGCTCCGCCACGGCCTGTCTCCATTCCAGTTGCGTTGCGCCGACGGACCCGCCGAACGACAACGACGCCCGGCGTCCGCAAGGACGGAGAGCGGCCCGACGAAGATCGGGTCAAGAAAATCTGCATCGCGCTATCGCGGCAAAGCGCACAACAGGTCGAGGCAGCTTCGAAGCGACTTTATCACGGCGAGGGGCGCCGCGTCCGGGAAATCTCGCGGAGCGGCCGGGCGGGTTCCCCCACCGAAGCTACGGCCGCGCAACGCCGGGATTGTCAGGTCCAGCGCGAATTCACGCGGCCGAACCGCGGCGCCGGTGCCTCGTCCAGTTCCGCCGGCCGGTCCTCGACGATCAGCGGATGGTTGCCCGGAACCAGCCGGTCGCCGGGACGGGACGGGTTTTGCGTCACCTTGTGCGGGCTCCCGGAGACGATGCGCCCCGCGGCGAGCAGGGTTTCGATCGCCGTGCCGTTCTCGGCCCAGATCGTCTGGGCATGGAGAAACGGCACCTCCGGATCGGTCGGACGCGGCAGGGAGAGCGAAACCGGGTGACATGCTCCCTCGCGCGTCACGAGGAAAAGGCCGCCGAGACGCTCCTGGACCTGCACCTGGTCGGCAGGGCCCGCCACGGTGTGCCAATAGACGAACTCGCGCAGCGGCTGCCGGTCCGCGCCGCATTGCGCGATGTGCCCGGAGGCGTCGACCAAAATCTCGGTCGGCCGCCGGCCGATCACGCGGTAGATGTCAACCGAAGCCGCCAGATCGAAGGCACGAATGGATTTCGGGAATGCAGCCATGATGATGCTCCCGCGATCTCGCTAAGACCCCTCGCGCTCCATGCGCTGGCGCTGCGCTTTGCGCTTCGGAACGCGAAGAGCGGAGCTGATGTCGTTGTCGCGAACGAGGACCCGCATCACGCCCTTGCTTCAGTTTGTCGATCGCGCACGCGGGCGGACCCCCGCGGCGGGCCCGCGTGCCGACCGCGGACGCCGGGTCCGGGGAGCTCTCAGGCGGAGCGCAGATTGACGGCCGAGGACTTGCCCTGCTGGCCCTTCTCGAGATCGTAGCTGAGCTGCTGGCCTTCCTGGAGCGCGCCGAGACCGGCCCGCTCGACCGCCGAAACGTGAACGAATACGTCCCGAGAGCCGTCTTCCGGCTGAATGAAGCCGTAGCCCTTCTGGGTATTGAACCATTTGACCGTGCCGTTAGCCATGTGTCGTCTCCGATAGCGTCGCTCCGCACCGGAAGGATACCGGTGCGGTGGCAGTCCTAGGCGTATGGCAGGCGGCAGGTCCGGCGCTTTGGGGCAGGATATGCATCCGAACCCGCAAAGGACGGCCTCATGTAAATGGCCCCTTGCGGGTCCGATGGCAAGCCCAATACCGCCTTCGGCGCCACCGCAAGGATTGGTTTCTACGACGTCATTGCGCCCGAACTGGTGCCGGTCCTGCCGCGACCTACGGCAGGACCGGATGAGATGTCGACCTGTCGGGCGGACGCCGGGCCGTCTTCAGTCGTCCTTGTCGCCCGGGCCTTCGGCGAAGCGGTTCTTGAAGTCCGTCGGCATGCGGACCTTGCTCTCGCCGGGATAGGGCTTCGTGAAGTTGGTCGCCTCGTACCAGTCGAGATGGTTGAGCGTGTCCGCGTCCACCGAGTCCGGCTTGGTCAGCTTGCCGGCGAACATGCGGACCTTCGCCGCCTTCCAGGCCTTCTCGAGCGCGATGGCGTTCGCGGACCTGGCGGCCACCTTGACGGCGGCCGGAGTCACGGGCGTGCCGTCGACCAGCGACACGGTAGCCGGCACGTGCGTGAACGGCAGCTGAGCCGTCGCAGGCAGCTGGCTGAACGACGTGACGTTGACGAAATCGGTGCGCATCGGCGAAGCCACGAGATCGAACTGGTTCATCGGCGGCAGGCCGAGGATCTGCTCGATCGTCCGGGTCATGTTGACCTGTGTGTAATAGGTGTGGTCGGTTGGGGCGCCCTGCACCGCGTACGGGCTCACGATATAGCCGGGGCTGCGGTGGCCGTCGACATGGTCGACGCCGTTCTGGGCGTCGTCCTCCTCCATGAAGATCGCCGACGAGCTCCAGACGCTGCTGTGGCTGATGTAGTCGATGATGCGGCCGACCGCGAGGTCGTTGTCGGCCTGCTCGGCGCTGGAGGGCGGCGGGCCGCCGGTGTGGTCGTCCATGATCCACAGGATGCTGAGGCTCGGGACGGTGCCGTTGGTGACGTCGTTGTTGAAGTCCTGCACCCACAGATCGACGCGGAACTGATCGGGAATGTTCAGGTCGAACAGCGGGAAGTTCGTGACGAGGTGCTTGTTGACGATCGGCACCGACGCATGGGCCGTGGTCGCGTTCTGGTATTGCAGCGTCGTCTCGGTTCCCGCCTCGTAGGCCTGGGAGTCAGCATAGAACTGCGCCCATGATGGCTCCGTGCCTCCAGGGGCGTTCTCCCACGTGTCATACTCGACGTATTCGCCGTAGATCTTCACCGACAGGCCGGCCGCATCGGCCTCCTGGAACAGGAATCCCTTCGGCAGATAGGCGAGCGAATCGCCGGCATTGCCGCCCGGATAGCTGCGCACCCAGTCCGGCGACTGGATGTCGTCGGCATAAGGCGCCATCGCCTCGACGATCCACTGGTGGCCGTCGGCCGACTGCCGGCTCGGATCGTAGAAATTGTCGAGCAGCGGGAAGCGCTGGACGAGCGCGTGGGCATTCGGCGTGTAGGGGGCGAACACCGCGAGCTCCGGATCGCCGTAGGCCGTGGTGATGTCGCCGAGGATCTGGTCGTAGGTGCGGTTCTCGCGCACGATCAGGAACACGTGCTTGATCAGCGACGGATCGCCGATCTTGACCGGGAGGGGCACCGGCTGGGCGGTACCGCTGCCGTTGCCGGCACGCTTGATGTTGCCCTTCAGATCCCAGTGATTGTTCTGGTGGACCTGCTCGGTCATCTCGGCCAGCGTCGTCGGGTTCGGCACCCGGATGATGCTGACCGTGCCGTTGTCCTGGTGGGTGTTGTAGCCGGTCACGCCGTGATCGGTCTCGAACGAGAAGCGGGCGCCGATACCCTTGTCGTTCGCCACGATGAGCGTGTTTTCGGCAGCGTTGAGCGCGACCGAGGCCGGCGCATAGCCGACCGGGATGTAGCCGAGGATCGCATTCCCCGCCCCGGCGCTCAGATCCACGACCGCGATCGCGTTGGCGTTGTAGCACGCGACATAAGCCACGCCCTTCTCGGCATCCACGGCGATCGAGACCGGGGCTGCGCCGTAGACCGGCTCCTTCTGGCCGGGCACCTTGAGCTTGTTCGGCAGCGCCAGGCTGATCGTGCGCGACACCTTGTTGGTCATCATGTTGATGACGTCGATCGTGTCGCTGTAGGTGTTCGCGACCAGCAGGTGGTGCCCCATCTGCGCCATGCCGGTCGGGTGAAGCCCGGTGGTCGCGATCGTGTTCGTGACCGTCATGTTGGTCAGGTCGACCACCGAAACGGTGCCCGTCACCGCCGCACCGCTCACCGGATCGGCGACGATCGGCGTGCCGGCCGAATAGATCTGGGTCGCATCCGATGCGGTCGCCGCCCGGCCGCCTTCATTGCTGACATAGGCGGTGGTACCGTTGATCAGGATGCTGTGCGGCGCATTGCCGACGCGGATCTCGGTGCCTTCCGTCAGGGTCGGCTGGGTCAGGTCGATCGACGTCAGGCCGTCATCCTGGTTGAGCAGCGCATAGGCGGTCTTGCCGTCCTTCGAGAAGGCGACCCCACCCGGGTAGGAAGTATACCCCGAGTAGAACGAGCCGCACGGGTTGTCGTACGAGCCCGGCTGGCTCTGCGGGAAGCACTGGATGAGCGAATTGTTCGGCGGCACGGAGACCTGGGCCTTGTCGGTGAGCAGCCCGTTCGCATCCACGTTGGCGAAGGTGACGTGGCTGCTGTCCTGGCTGAACATCAGCTGCGTGCCGTCCGCGGAGTATGTGATGCCGCCGTAGCTGCCGCTCGAATCCTGGAACGGCAGATAGATCTGCAGGACGTTTCCGGTGCGGATGTCGAACACCTCGACCGCCTGGGTCGCGCCCAGCGTCAGGACGGCGGCGGTGTGGGTCGACTTGTTCGGGTTCACCGCGATGGCCTTGGCGCGGACCCGTTCGCCCAGATCCACCTGGATGCCGGCCGGCGTGATCACCTGGCCGCTGCTGACCACCCACGAGCCGTCCGGCTGAGGGCCGGTCCAATAGGTCGGGAACGGCGTCGACGGATCGGCGAAGGCCGGCGCCGCGAGGCCTGCGGCCAACAGGCCGGCTAGCGGACGTAGGCGGTTCATTCGAGACATGTTCAGATCTCCCCCAAGGGTTGCTGATCGTCTGGCGCAAGAAACTATTCATGTGGCCGTACGGTCGGACGCTTGCACCGGCGCAACCGGCCGGCGCGATCCATCGCGCCTCCCCGGCGTACCGACGCCTGCCCCCGACCTGACCGTGATCCGCGACGCCTCCGTCGGGATTTTTTCCCACGCCAGTACTATCGGCGCGCCGCGCACCGCCCAAGTGAACTTACCGCAAAGGTTTTCTTGCGGTTTTGTGGGTTATTTTTGACAGTCGATGCGCCTGACTGGCATGGAGACAGATACGATCAGGCCGGCTCCGGCTGATTGCTGAATCTGTCTTTCGACATTTCAATCAGGGGACGCTTCAGACACGAGGTGGATTCACCTCCATATCATCCGGCTGGACGAACTCTTCGGGAAGACTACCCGTCTGGCCGGCCGGCTCCGTCGACGAGCGCCCGCAACGGGCCGAGCCAGGGCTCGTATCGCTTCCAGCGCGCGACCGAGCTGCGGTAGATCGGCTGGCGCGTCTGCCACTTGCTCGGCGTCCTGACGGTGCGCGGGTTCCGCTCCGGGTGGAGGCAGGACTCGTCCCAGGCGAGGTTGCAGGCGGCGATAATCCGTCGGATCGCCGGCTCGGGCGCCGCCGCGAGCGTCTCGTAATCGACCTCGACGAAGCGGTCCGCCGGCAGCACGCGGCGCCAGTGGTCCGTCACGCGCCGGTAGCCGCGAATGTAGGCGACAAGCTCCGGACCCCCGGTCGGCAGGGCCATGTTCGGGTGGAAATGGGTCTGGTGTATCGAGAGCGCCGCATCGATCGCCTCGCGCCGGCAATGGATGATCGTCGCCTGCGGGAAGGCGAGGTGGATCAGCCCGGCCCAGAGGTAGTTGAACGGCTGCTTGTCGGTCACCCGCGCCGCCGTCGGTCCGTAGGAACGCAACATGCCCAGATAGTCTGAAGCGGCCTGCGCGATGAAGGGCGCGTCGGCGCCATCCGGAGCCATCCGATTCCACAGCGCCCCGCGCGCCGGCCAGAACGGCAGCTCACCGGCGGCGGCGACATCGCGATGGCTGGACAGGATCTGCTCGACAAGCGTGGTGCCGGACCGCGGCAGGCCGAGCACCAGGATCGGCGTCGCGTCGGCGGCGCCGAGTTTCTCCGCTCGCGCCATAAGCGCCGGCGTGCAGCGCTCGATCAGGCGGTCGACGCCCGCGTCGAAGCCCGCCGGGTCGAAGGGCGCCGCGCGCCGCCGCACGGTGTCGGCCGTGTCGAAATGCTCCATCGCCCGGCGATAGTCGCTGAGGTCGTCGGCTGCCTTGCCGATCGCCAGATGGAGCCGGTGGCGCTGCGGCATGTCGAGACCAGGCAGATCGAGCGCGGCTTCCATCCGCGCGATCAGGTCCCCGTCCTCGGGCGTGAACCGGCGGCAGCGCACAAGCTCGTAATATGTGCCGGCCAGCGCCGGCGCGATCGCAATCACGCGGGCGAAGCAGTCATAGGCCTCGTCGAAACGGCCCTGCTCTGCGAGCAGGTTGCCCAGCAGGTCATGGGCCATGGCGGCCTCGGGATCGAGCGCCAGCGTCTGCCGCAACGCCTTCTCGGCCTCGGCGTCGCGATTCTCGATCAGGAGCGCCCGCGCGGCGCCGAGCCGCCCGAATCTGGTCTTGGGGCCGCTCGCCGCCGCGCGCCGGAAGCACCCGATCGCCTCGTCGCGATAGCCCATGACGTAGACGATCGCGCCGGCCCGGAACCAGGCTTCGGTAAGCGACGGCAGCAGCTCGGTAGCCCGGTCGTAGGCCAGGAGCGCCGCCGAGAAATCGCCGGCTTTCTCGAGGGCTATCCCGAGCCGGAAATGGGCATCCGTGTAGCGCGGGTCGACGGCGACCGCGCGTTGCATGGCGGCGACCGCCTCGGGCACGCGGCCGACCTCCAGATAGGCGAGGCCGAGGTCATGATGGACGAGCGCATTGGCTGGCGCCAATTCCGCCGCCTCCCGCAGCGGCGCGACGGCCTCGGCCGGCCGGTTCGCCCGGAGCAGCTGGGCGGCCCGGGCCAGAAGCGGCTTCGCTGACCGGACCTGGGTCGGAGTCGATGGCGGCATGGCGCGACCATGATCCGGCAACCATGACAGTTTCGTGGCAGGCCCGGAGGTCCGGCCGGCGCCCTAGAGCCCGATGCGTTCAGGCCAATTCGGCCTGAACGCTGAATCGGTCTCTAAGCATTTGAATGAGATCAAGATTCAGATTTGAGGTCGATTCGACCTCAAATCATCTTGATCTAGGCAGCGTGGCGCGGCGGCATCGGCTCGTCGGGCAGCGGGATGAACTCGGCGGCGTCGCTGGGCGGCAAGGGCAGGCGGCCGGCGCGCCAATCGGCCTTCGCCTGCTCGATCCGCTCCAGGCGCGACGAGACGAAGTTCCACCAGATATAGCGCGGACCGATATTCTCGCCGCCCAGCAGCATCAGCCGCACCGGCCCGTCGGCGGCGCTCAGCACCGGCTCGCCGCCGGGGGCGAAGACGAGCATCCGTCCGGCCTGGTGGCGCACGCCGTCATGGTCGACGGACCCCGATACGACATAGGCGGCGCGCTCGGCATGCTCGGCGGGGAGCGCCAGGCGGGCGCCGGCGGCCAGCTCGACGTGGAGGTAGAAGAGCGGCGAGAAGGTCTGCACCCCGTTCGTCAGCCCATAGGCCGAGCCGGCGATCAGCCGCGCCCGGACGCCGCCGTCGGAGAATTCCGGAAGCGCCGCGGCCGCGTGATGCGCGAAATCCGGCGGGCATTCCTCGTCCGCCTCAGGCAGTGCCACCCATGCCTGCATGCCGTGCATGAACCCGCCGGAGGAGCGCAGCGAGGGGTCGGTGCGCTCGGAATGCACGATGCCCGACCCGGCCGTCATCCAGTTCACCTCGCCCGGCCGGATCGCCAGGTCGACGCCAAGGCTGTCGCGATGCCGGATCTCGCCGTCGAAGAGATAGGTCACGGTCGCGAGGCCGATATGGGGATGCGGCCGGACGTCGATGCCGCCGCCGGGTGCAAAGTCGGCGGGACCCATATGGTCGAGAAAGACGAAGGGACCGACCATCCGGCGCCTGGCGAAAGGCAGCACCCGGCCCACCAGCAGGCCGCCGCCCAGATCCTTGGACCGGCTCTCGATCACGAGGTCGAGCATGGGCGCCTCCTTGCCTGGGCCGAGCGGCGGACACCATGCGGCGTTCCGCGCACGGCCGCAACCCGCGTCCGCCCCCTTGCCGGGGTTCGTCATTTGTTCTAGGGTCCGCCGCACCGACCAAGGTGACGAGGAGGCGCGACCAGGATGGGCGAGACGAACGGGATCACCTTTTTTCATGCGGCGCCGTCGCGCTCCAGCGGCGTGCTCGCCCTGCTCGAGGAGCTGGGCGCGCCCTACACGCTTCGCCTCGTCAACCTCAAGGCGGGCGAGCAGCGGAAGCCCGAGTATCTCGCCGTCAATCCGATGGGCAAGGTGCCGGCGATCCTCGACGGCGATTCCCTCGTCACCGAGCAGGTGGCGATCTTCATCCATCTTGCCGATCGCTTTCCCCAGGCCGGGCTGGCGCCGGCGCTGGGCGACAAGCTGCGCGGCCCCTATCTGCGCTGGCTGGCCTTCTATGGATCGAGCTTCGAACCGGCGGTCGTCGACCGTGCGCAGCAGCGGGCGCCGGCGTCGCTGGCGATGTCGCCCTACGGCGATTTCGACACCACCCTCGCGACGGTCGCGGGGCAGCTGGCGCGCGGGCCCTACATGCTCGGCGAGCGTTTCTCCGCCGCCGACGTGTTGTGGGCGACCGCGCTCGGCTGGACCACCTCGTTCAAGCTGGTCCCCGAGCTCCCGGAGATCATGGCCTATGTCGAGCGGGTGAACGCCCGGCCGGCCGTCGCCGCCGCCAAGGCCAAGGACGCGGCGCTGGCAGCCTCACAGGCCGGATGATCGACGCGATAGAGTGAGGCCCTGATCGCGATTTCAGGCACCGCACCCGCTTCTCTTCGCCGAACACTAAGTCTATGCTGCACCGTCAAAATGCGGGGGACCAACCGTCTCCGACAGGGGCGGTTGGTCCAGGATAAAATACGCGCGCATACTGTGACGTCCGCCGTTTCCGATGGCGGGACCGTCGCCAAGCCGCGCGGCAGGGGCTGGGTTCGGGGAACGCGCGGGGGCCTCAACGCCGCCGCAAATGCAGGGGAGACGGTCCATGGCAGTCGGCGTCGCAGCAAGGGGCGGGTATTCCGCCCCGGTCAACCTGCCCTTCATCATCGGGGCATCATCGGTGGGCACGCTCATCGAATGGTATG